>JAURYI010000058.1 GCA_030654015.1 Methylococcales bacterium
CTACCGCCGCGACTGCGCTAATCGGTGGCTTACTGCTGGGCGATGCGGCATTCATAGGGTTGATGGTCGTGTCCTGCTTAACCATGTGGCTGCCCGTGTGGCTGGTTGCAGTGGTGTTAAGAGAAACACGGAATTTGGCACTGGCGGTTGAACTGGCTATGTTCATTGGTGTGCTGGGTGTGGCAGGTTTTTATGCCTACACAGGCGATCCTGCAACAACGTGGCAGGCGGCATTTGCACCTTTATTGGAAATGCTGCCAGAAGACGCGCCTGTTCAGGGAATGCGTGACTGGATAACCATGTTCTCGCATTACATGACGGGCGTATTTGCTGCAAGTAGCCTGTGTGCTGTGCTGTTCGGCTTGTTTTTAGCGCGTTGGTGGCAGTCGGTACTGTACAACCCTGAAGGTTTTAAACGTGAATTTTTGTCTTTACGGACAGGCGCGCGTTTAGCCATCGGCAGTATTATCGTGATTATTGTGGCAGAAACGACTTCGGGACTGCTTGCCGAAATGGCATGGAATATCACGATATTATTGTTCGTGTTGTATTTGTTTATCGGCACGTCGGTACTGCACACGCAGCTTGCCGCGATGAAGCAAAGCAAATATTTAGTACCGATGCTCTACATAACACTGTTTTTAATTCCTCATGTCGCGTTTCCTGTCGCTTTAGTCGGGCTATGTGATGCGTGGCTTAACTTACGAAAAATACCATCGGCACCCTCCTCTAAGGGATAGTTGCCGATCATTAACCGAAAACTGAGGTATTACAACGATGGAAGTCATTCTTCTTGAAAAGATAGCAAACTTGGGTAATCTGGGCGATAGAGTCTCTATCAAAAAAGGTTACGGTAGAAACTATCTCGTTCCACAAGGTAAAGCTGTTCCTGCAACAGCAAGCAAAATCGCTGAATTTGAAGTACGTCGCGCTGAACTTGAAAAAGCCGCTACTGAAAAATTATTAGCTGCACAAGCACGCGCGGCTAATTTAGCTAAATTAGCGGTTGTCATCACGCACAAAGCAGGCGACGAAGGTCGTTTGTTCGGTTCTGTTGGCACACAAGCGATTGCCGAAGCGATTACCGCAGCTGGCGAAGCCATACAAAAACACGAAGTGCGTTTACCGCACGGCACGATTCGCCACATCGGCGATTACGAAGTTGTTGTTCATTTACACAGCGATGTTAATGCAACCATTTCCGTAAAAATCGCGGCTGAAGCTTAATTTTTAAGCCGAACTCCGCATGAAGACCTTTCAGGTTTTAAAAACCTGAAAGGTCTCTTTATATCCAGCCCCGCCTTTTATTATGCGCGTTCTTTATTCCGCTGTTTTTTATCTGATTATTCCTTTCGTTTTGTTTCGCCTCTATTGGCGCGGCTTCAAAACGCCGCATCATCGTCTGCGCTGGAATGAGCGTTTGGCACTTTATAATCAACAATATCCCCAAGGCGTTATCTGGTTTCATGCCGTTTCCGTCGGCGAAGTTGAAGCCTTATTCCCCTTAGTCAAACAGATGCAAGCTCTGCATCCAGACAGCCCGATACTCATCACTACCATGACACCGACAGGTTCGGCGCGTGTTAAAGCCGTACTGGGTGAATCGGTTGCGCACGTTTATGTGCCTTACGATATACCCGATGCTGTGTATCGCTTCATGCGCTGTTTTAAGCCTAAAATCGCGGTGATGATAGAAACGGAAATCTGGCCCAATTTATTTATCTATTGCGGCAAACATAATATTCCGCTGTACATTGTCAATGCGCGTATTGCGGCAAAATCAGTGGCTAATTATCAAAAAATGTCCGCCCTGATTCATCCTGCACTGGCGCACGTTGATATGATTGCCACGCAAACCCAAGCCGATGCCGAACACTTTATTGCCATTGGCGGCAGTAAAGACAAAGTGAAAAATCTGGGCAATATCAAATTTGATGTGGAAATTTCCCAAGACACCATTGACCAAGGCTTACAACTAAAAGCCGAGTTATTCAAAGACCGTTTTGTGTGGCTGATTGCCAGCACCCATAAAGACGAAGAAGCGATTTTTTTAGAGCTTTATCCGCAGCTTAAAGCCAAAATCCCCGAATTATTATTGGTTATCGTGCCGCGTCATCAACAGCGTTTTGCCGAAGTGAAAAAAATCTGTGAAGCAGAATTGACGACCGTGATGCGCAGTTCCAATGCCCGCGTTAATGCCCAGACTGATTTATATGTCGTCGATAGCATCGGCGAATTAAAAATGTTTTATGCAGCCGCTGATATTGCCTTTGTCGGTGGCAGTATGGTGTCCGCAGGTGGACATAATATCCTTGAAGCCGCCGCTGTCGGTGTGCCTGTCCTGTTTGGCCCTTACATGACCAACTTCAAAGAAATAGCTGATGGTGTGTTAAAACAACAAGCGGCTATTCAGTGTCAAACGACAGACGATGTGGTGCAAGCGGTGTTTGAATTGTATCAACAACCTGATTATCGAGCGGCACTGTGTGCCAGAGGAAAAACCTTTATTCACGATAATCAAGGCACAGTTATTCGCATTTGTGATTTGCTGGAATCCGCTTTTAACCCTTAGCAAATAGCCTGTCCAGCGGATATTTTTTATCCGCTTCATCCGTTCCCCGCGTTTCCAATGCTATGCCTACAGATAAAATGTGTGTTTGCATTAAATTCTTGTTAAGATATTGTCCAAGTTTAGTAGGTATGTTTTTAAGCTAAGTTTAAAAACAATCAATGAAATAAACAAAGTTGAGCAATTTACTCGACTACTAGGAGATTATATGCAAATCAAGTTTCCATTTGATTCATCCAAACCCGTGGTGGGTGAGGCAAGCATCGACATTGATAAGTCAACGCATGATGTTTTTTCTTACATCGGGGAACACTTTTTTTATAATTACCCTAAATGGGCGGTAGAAGTCATTGAGTTCGAGCCGCTGGATGGTAAAGACGTTTTTGTCGGTGCGACAGCAAAACAGATTCGTAAAGATGGCGGGGCAGCAGCAGAGTCCATTTTTAAAATCACTGATTATCAACCCGATTTTAAACTGATTTTTGAAGGGCTGACCGCCCCTTATAAACACAGTTACTTATTAGAAAGTAACAAACAGGAACAACTAACACGCCTGACTTTTCGTTTTGAATTATTAGAACTTGAGGTTTTTATGCGTCCGTTTGAAAAAATGATACGTTACGCCATCGAAGACGGCACTGAAGCTACCGTTGAAAATATTAAAAACTTAATCACTGTTGAATCTGGCAATTAAACAGATTTAACCTGCAATTTTTGGAGATTATCATGACTTTTGTTGTTGAAAAAGATAGCGGTCTTATTCCGCAAGTGCTGTCCGCCATTTTGGATGAATGCGTTAATGGGGTTACTTTATCCGACCCTGATTTGGAGGATTCGCCGATTATCTATGCCAACAAAGCCTTTGAAAATCTAACAGGTTATAGCCAAGAGGAAATCATCGGCTACAACTGCCGTTTTTTACAGGGTGAAGACCGAGAACAAGCCGAACGTTACCAGATTGCCGAGGCATTGAAAAAACATGAAGCAATCGAAGTTACCCTGCGCAATTATAGAAAAGACGGCACTTTATTTTACAATCACTTAAAAATAGTCCCGTTGTTCGATAGAAAACAGCGCGTTCTCTATTATCTGGGTGTGCAGTACGATATAACCAAACAGGTAGATGCCAGCAATCAGATTAAGTCATTGACTGAGTTGTTAAATAACCGATAACACTGTTTTTACAATACCGAGGTAAGCTGTTATGAATCCGATAGAAAATGCTAATAATAGTGACAGTCTGGCTTTTTTATTTGGTCTGGCTATGGTCGCTTTTGTTTTGTTGCTGATTATAGAAAAACGCAGACCGTATCTACGCTTTCCTCAAAAAACCTACAAAGAATCGTTCGTGACCAATACCACGGCATTCCTGTTTAATAACGTCATTTTAACCGCCTTAAAAGCATCATCATTATTTTTGGTGGCGCAGCAATTTGCCACTCATGGCATATTAAGCAGTTTGCAAGAGGGGCCTATTAAATGGTTATTGGCGTTCCTGCTGTTTGATTTAGCCATTTATGCGTGGCATTTTGCCAGTCATAAATACGAATGGCTATGGCGGTTTCATAAAATACATCATAGTGATAAATGCTTTAACGTGTCTACAGGGTTTCGTTTTCACGTTTTCGACATCATGCTGGAAATTGCTTACAAATGTATCTTTGTTGTTGTTATCGGTGTTGATGCGTATGTTGTCCTGTCGATTGAAATTATTGAATTATTTTTCATCTTTTTTCATCATGCCAATATTCGCGTCCCCTTTGAAACCTTTGTTTCACAACTGATTATCACGCCATCGCTACACCGAACCCATCATTCGACCTCACGCAAAGAACACGATAGCAATTACGGTATTGTGCTGTCATTTTGGGACAGGATGTTCAATACTCGCAACGAACTGGCTCCTCAGAATATCGGTCTGGATTTAATTGAAGCAGACAATTTTATTCAATTATTTTCGCTGGCATTTATTACCGAGCGCAAAATCATGAGGCTATTTGGCTGGATTCCTAAAGGTAAAAAATAGCGACCATTGCCATGATAATTAAAACCCAAAAAGCCATTGCTACCAGTGAAATAACCGATCCTCTGATATTTAAACAGCGGCGTAAAATCATTAAATCCCTGTTGGCGATAACAGGCGCAAGTATTGCGCCCGCGTGGGCAAATGATAATAAATCGGCGTGGCTGAATTTACCTGAAAGTCAGTTTTCAGAAAAATTACTGACACCAACGCCTGCCGAACTGATTAAAAATTATACTAATTATTATGAATTTGCTTTTAACAAGGAAGACTCCACCGAGTTGGCGCAAAGTCTTAGCGTTGACCCTTGGTCGGTAGAAATAAGCGGTGCGGTAGAAAAACCGGGTAATTATCATCTGGAAGATATTTTGCGTCAGCAAACAATGGAAGAGCGCGTTTACCGGTTTCGGTGTGTTGAAGCGTGGTCTATGGTTGTCCCGTGGATTGGTTTTTCGCTGGGTAATTTAATTAAAAGCGTTAAACCCTTGTCAACGGCGCGGTTTGTGAAATTTACCACTATTGAACAACCTGATGTTATGCGCAATCAACGCAGTAATGCCATGCTCACATGGCCTTATAGTGAAGGATTGCGTATAGACGAAGCCATGCACCCGTTGACTATTCTGGCAGTGGGGATGTATGGCGATGTATTGCCGAAACAAAACGGCGCACCATTACGTCTGATTGTGCCTTGGAAATACGGTTTTAAAAGTATCAAAGCCATTGTAAAAATTGAATTGCTGGAAAAACCGCCACTGACAACGTGGAATCAAGCCGCCCCCAGTGAATATGGCTTTTACGCCAATGTCAATCCAGACGTACCGCATCCGCGCTGGAGTCAAAACAGTGAGCGGCAATTGGGCAGTCGATTTTTTTCACCACGCCGTCAAACAGAATTATTTAACGGCTATGGCGAACAAGTCGCTGCATTGTATCGTGACATGGACTTACGGCATTTTTTCTGATGTTTGCACGCATAGATAAATTATGGCTCACAACATTGCTGGCGTGTTTAATTCCGCTGCTCTGGTTGTTTTTAGATATTGCTTTTGACCAATTAGGGTCAAATCCGATTCAGGCATTGCACATTCGCTTGGGTGACTGGACATTGCGGTTTCTCTGTTTGACACTGGCGATTACCCCCATTCAAACGGTTACCAGATGGCGCGGTATGACAGTGTATCGCCAGTTATTCGGTTTATACACTTTCTTTTATGCCAGCCTGCATTTGCTGGCGTATTTGCTGGTGGATCACGTTCTGCAATGGCGACTTATCGGTATTGATATTATCGAAAGCTCTTATATCTGGTTTGGTGTAGTGGCGTATATCATTATTTTGTTATTAGCCATGACTTCATCCAAATGGAGTAAAAAACTGCTCGGTAAAAACTGGAAAAAACTGCATCGGTATATTTATTATGCCGCAGGTGCTGCCATTCTTCATTATTTCTGGCAACTGAAAGGCAATCTGGTTGAGCCGTTGTTTTATTTAATTATCATCGCCTTATTGCTGGGGTTTCGGGTCTTGGTCTGGCTGACCAATCGGCAGTTAAGCAAAATGATGATTCCCAAAAGTCGCGAGTAATTTGCTTGCGCACCCACTCAAGCCCGCGCACAGACCCATACATCCACACGCTCCACGCCCGCTTTTTTCAAGACATTCGCCAATTCCTGCACTGTTGATCCTGTGGTCATCACATCATCAACAATGGCGATATGTCGCGCCTGCATCGGTTTAATCACGGAAAACGCATTTTTCACATTAGTGCGCCGTTGTTTAGAGGTTAGTGTTGTTTGATGCGGCGTATCACGATGCCGTATACAGGACTGCACATCAACGGGAATCTGTAATATTTTGCCCGCCGCGTTGGCAATTTCAATAGATTGATTAAAACCGCGCTCCCGATAACGGGCTTTGTGCAGCGGCACGGGTAACAGGCAGTCGGGCAGGGGCGCGTGGTGTTTAACACTGTCGGCTAACAACGCACCCAATAAGCGGGCATTTTTATACTGGGTATTGAATTTTAAGCCTGCAATTAAATGACGTGTTGCACCGTGATGCAGTAACGGCGCGTAAGTCACATCGTAAGCAGGCGGATGGCTTAAACAGTGACCACACAGCGGCGCGTCCATCGGCAACGCCCCTGCGCAGTGGTAACAGCATTGGGTGTTTTTTGCCAGTTGCGTATAACACGGATAACACAGGTCTAAACCCTGCCATCCCTGATGATTACAGAGAATGCAGGTAGGCGGTAATAAGGATTGCTGTATAATGTTAAGCCAGTTGTACACGTTATTCATTGATAATGGTTGATAACAGATAATAATCTCCACGAAAAACACAAAAAACACGAAAAAATCTCTTTGGATATTTTCGTGCCTTTCGTGTTTTTCGTGGACAGTTTTTTGTGCTTTTTAAAGTTGGAGATTAACACAGATGTCGCAAAACCCCGTATTACGCCACGATTGGCAACTCGATGAAGTGCAAGCCCTGTATGCACTGCCGTTTAATGATTTGATTTTTAACGCGCAAGTGGTGCATCGCGCTCATTTTGATGCCAATGAAATCCAAATCAGCAGCTTATTGAGCATTAAAACGGGTTCATGTTCAGAAGATTGCGGTTATTGTCCGCAAAGTGCGCGTTATGACAGCGATATAACGCCCGAAGCCCTAATGCCGATTGATAAAGTATTAGAAGCAGCACAAGCGGCTAAAAATCAAGGCGCGTCACGGTTTTGCATGGGTGCGGCGTGGCGTAAACCTAAAGACAAAGACATCGAGCGCGTGGTGGAAATGGTGCAGGGTGTGAAAGCAATGGGACTGGAAACCTGTGTGACTTTAGGTATGTTGACCGATGAACAAACCCTACGTTTAAAAGACGGCGGTCTGGATTATTACAATCACAATCTGGATACCTCGGAAGATTATTATTCCGAAGTTATCACCACGCGCACTTATCAAGACCGTCTGGATACGCTGGCACGGGTGCGGGATGCGGGTATTAATGTCTGTTGCGGCGGTATTGTCGGCATGGGCGAGACCGATGTTGATCGCGCTAAATTACTGCAAGAACTGGCTAACTTACCGAAACATCCTGAAAGCGTACCGATTAATATGCTGGTGCAAGTGGAAGGTACGCCACTCATGGGGACAGAAGCCCTAGACCCGATTATTTTTATTCGCACCGTAGCCGTTGCCAGAATCATGATGCCAGAATCGCGGGTTCGTCTGTCGGCAGGTCGTAACAATATGAGCGATGAAATGCAGGCGTTATGCTTTTTAGCGGGAGCAAATTCTATTTTTTATGGCGATAAATTATTAACCACTGATAATCCGATGACCAATCAGGATTTAGCGTTGTTTGCCCGTTTGGGTGTGCGTACTGGCGGATCCAGTTACGCCGCGTAATGCACACGTTAAGCAATCATCTGGCAGAGCTGGCAAAACAAGGCTTGTATCGTTCTCGCAAGGTTGTCGAGTCACCGCAAAGTATTTTGCTGCAAATTGATGGTAAGCAGTATATCAATTTTTGCAGCAATGATTATTTAGGCTTGGCGAATCATCCCGACGTGATTAAAGCCTTTAAAACAGCGGTGGATACCTATGGAGTCGGTAGCGGTTCAGCGCATTTAATTTGCGGGCATACTTCGGCGCATCATGCGCTGGAAGAAGATCTGGCGGCTTTTACGGGGCGCGATAGAGCCTTATTATTTTCCACAGGTTATATGGCAAATATGGGCGTTATTGCCGCATTAGTCGGTCGTCACGATACCGTCTTTCAAGACCGTTTGAATCATGCCTCGTTATTGGATGGTGCGTTATTATCGGGCGCACGCTTTAAACGATATAGCCATAATGATACGGCGCATCTGAGCGAGCTGATGAGCTATACCCCTGCAAAAAAACTGATTGTCACTGATGGCGTGTTTAGTATGGATGGTGATTTCGCGCCAATACCTGCGTTAGTCGCCATAGCCAAAGCGCGTAAAGCGTGGTTAATGATCGATGATGCGCATGGTTTAGGCGTGTTAGGTCAGCACGGTGGCGGCATATTGGAACATTATGGCTTGGATCAAAATGATGCTGACATTCTGATGGGGACATTGGGTAAAAGTTTCGGTACGTTTGGCGCGTTTGTAGCGGGTTCTGAAGAATTGATTGAAACGCTGATTCAAAAAGCCAGAACCTATATTTATACCACTGCGTTACCTGCCGCTGTTGCCGAAGCCACCCGCGTGAGTTTAAAACGGCTCATTGCCGATGATTGGCGCAGAGAAAAACTAAAACACTTGACTGAACGTTTTAAATCAGGCGCAAAGCAATTGAATTTACCCTTAATGCCTTCTGACAGTGCCATTCAGCCGCTGCTGGTCAACGATAGCCATCAGGCAGTTACCATTAGCGATTTTTTGTTTGATAAAGGGTTTTTAGTCAGTGCGATTCGTCCGCCTACCGTTCCTAGAGGTAGTGCGCGATT
The DNA here is from genome assembly GCA_030654015.1 of Methylococcales bacterium. Classification (GTDB taxonomy): domain Bacteria; phylum Pseudomonadota; class Gammaproteobacteria; order Methylococcales; family Methylomonadaceae; genus UBA4132. Next base: position 9,071 of record JAURYI010000058.1, read on the forward strand.
GCGCGTGACGCTGTCTGCGTCGCACGAAGAAGAACACATCGACCGCTTGCTGGATGTGTTTTCTCAAATTCACACCTCATGAATGAACACCTTATGCCTAAGCTCTATTTTGAAACAGTCGGCACGGGCAAACCCATTACCCTTGTACACGGTTGGGCAATGCACAGCGGTATCTGGAGCGGTTTTGCCCAGCAGTTGGCAGAGCATTATCAAGTCACCTGCATAGATTTACCGTCGCATGGGCGTAGTAGAGACGCGATTAATCGCGTCTCTACACCATTCACCTTGGAAGCGGTCGGTGACGCGCTGGTCAACGCATTGCCTGAAACGCCCAGTTGCTGGTTGGGTTGGTCATTAGGCGCGACGGTCGTCTTGGATATAGCCCGCCGTTATCCTGAGTGCGTCAACGCGCTGATTTTATTGGCGGGTAATCCGTTGTTTGTCGGCACGGACGATTGGGCAGGTGTGAAGCCTACGGTATTGGATGCGTTTGCCGAAAATTTAACGCTGAATTGCCAAGCTACGTTACTGCGGTTTCTTGCTTTGCAAGTCAACGGCTTGTCTGATGGTAAAGTGCTGTTAAAAGACCTGAAAGCGGCGATTATGGACTGCCCAGCACCCGATAATGCCAGTTTGCAAGGCGGTCTGGAGATACTCAAACACAGTGATTTACGCGCCGCTTTAGCTGAACTTAACATCCCTGTGTCGGTAATTTTAGGTGATAAAGATACTCTCGTGCCTGTTGCTGTTGCTGAACACCTGCGCAGTTTGGGTATTGCGTACCCAAGTATTATCAACGGCGCAGGTCATGTGCCGTTTCTCTCCCACCCGCAACAACTACTTGCCCTGATTAACCGTTTCATGGATGACTCATGCCCTTAGATAAAGCCAAAATTCGCCAGTCTTTTTCTGCCGCTTCCACGACGTATGACGGTGTTGCGCAATTACAAAGAGCCATCGGTTACGCACTGTTAGCGTCGGTTGACCGTGACATCACAGGAACATTATTAGACATCGGTTGCGGGACGGGGTTTTTAACCGCTGAATTATTACGTTTTCATCCAGAACAACTTATCGCACTGGATATTGCCTTGCCGATGTTGCAGACTACGCGGAGCAGACAGTGGGAACACACGCCCAGCTTATTATGCGCCGATGCCGAATATTTACCGCTCATCAATAACAGCGTTCATCACGTCTTTTCTAATCTCGCTTTGCAATGGTGCAGTAATCTGGTCGCAGTGTTCACCGATATAAAACGCCTGCTTAAACCTGAAGGACAGTTCATTTTTTCTACGTTTGCGCCGCACACTTTACAGGAACTCAAAGCCGCGTGGCAGAGCGTTGATGACTACGCGCACGTTAATGATTTTTATAATGCCGAACAACTGCACGCCTTTTTACAGCAAGCAGGTTTTACGGATATTCACATCACCAGCACACTGTATACACCGCATTATGAGTCGGTTTTAACCTTGATGCGCGAGTTAAAGCATATCGGCGCACACAACGTGCAGGTAAACCGTAACAAACATTGCACCACAAAAACCGCTATGCGGCGCATGATTGCCGCATACCAAATCGCACATGAGCTGAATGGCAAAATCCCTGCCAGTTTTGAAGTATTTATAGTGAGGGCAAGTTGATGAAGAACGCTTATTTTATTACAGGCACGGATACCGAGGTCGGCAAAACCTATGCAACAGTGGCATTTATGCACTACGTCAAACAGCAAGGCAAAACTGTTATCGGCATGAAACCTGTCGCCGCTGGGTGTACGCTACACGATGGAAAATTGAAAAATGACGATGCGTTAGCATTACAAAAACACGCTTCAATACAGGTCGATTATGACTTGATTAACCCTTACGCCTACTTAAAACCCGTGTCGCCGCATATTGCAGGTGCGGATAATCCTGTCAATGTTGCCAGAGTAGGGCAGGTATTTCATAGCTTGCAGAGCTTGGCGGATGTGGTGTTAGTGGAAGGTGCAGGCGGTTGGTACGCGCCTATCAACAACCAGCAAGCAATCAGCGATTTGGCACACGCCTTGGCGTTGCCTGTCATCATCGTCGTCGCCATTCGTTTAGGCTGTATCAACCACACCTGTTTAACGTATCAGGCGATTCGCGCCTCTGGTTTACCGTGTGCGGGTTGGGTTGCCAACTGCACCGACCCCGCTATGCTCAACCGTGATGACAATATCGCCACCATCGCCAGACTGATAGACGCGCCGTTGCTGGGTGTATTGCCCTATCAACCACAAGCAGATTTTGATTTTTTAGCGCGGCAATTGCTGTTAAGTTAATGCTAGTAGTCAGTCCATTTTATTATGACGGTGCGATAGACCTGCGATGTTTTTAAAACCTCGCAGGTTTGTCATAACTAAACTGACGGTGTATTAGGGTGCTGGCTTAAATAGCTGATTTTACCGTTGACCATGACTGCCAGTCCTCCGAAGGACTGGCAGTCATTCATGCCGTGTAACCTACTACCACAGGCTGGACAAGTAATTTCTTGATTATTAGCAAATTGACCACTACCGATTTCTGAACTGCTTATAGTTCGGAGTCCAAGGCATGACTTGGATTTTTAAAAACGTCCAAAACGTGTTTTGGACTCCTACACAAGGAAAAATAATGACTGCAACTCAACAAGCCCAACAACTCCTCGATTTTATTGATGCCAGTCCCAGCCCCAGTCATGCGGTCAATACCATTGAAACGCAACTGGCGGCATTTGATTTCAGCAAACTCGATGAAACGGAAAAATGGACGTTGTACGCGCGCGGACGTTATTACGTTGTCCGTGATGATTCGTCTATTATCGTGTTTGTCTGTGGACAAAAACCAATCGTTGATACAGGTTTTAAACTCATCGGTGCGCATACCGATTCTCCTGGGTTACGCATTAAACCCAATCCTGCCACCGCAATGGATGGTTTATTGCGCTTGGGTGTGGAAGTTTATGGCGGCCCGATACTGGCAACTTTTGCCGATAGGGATTTAAGTCTGGCAGGGCGGGTCAGTTATAAAAATGAGCAGGGCAAAGTCGCCAGTCAATTGGTGAAATGTGATAAGCCGTTGTTGCGCTTGCCTAATCTGGCGATACACATGAACCGCACGGTGAATGAAGACGGTTTAAAACTGCATAAACAACTGGAATTGCCGCTCATTTTAACGCGCTTAACCGAAGAACAATTACCGACGGCGTATTTTTCCAACTGGTTGCAACAGCAGTTAAGCATCGAAGCCGAGCGTATTTTATCGTGGGATTTGGCGGTTTATGATACCCAAAAAGGCGTATTGTGGGGCGCGGATAATGAGTTTTATGCCGACAGCCAACTGGATAATTTAGCTTCCTGTCATGCGGCGTTATTAGCATTATTGGATGACACCGTGTTGCAAACCGACAGCACTTTGGTGTGCGCGTTTTTTGACCACGAAGAAATCGGCAGTGAAAGTCATAAAGGCGCGGATGGCAGTTTTCTTGCTGATGTGCTGGGACGTATTGCCTTGGCAACGCAAACCGATAGCGAGGATTTTTGTCGGGCATTGGCAAAAAGTACCATGATTAGCGCGGATATGGCGCACGCTTATCAACCCAGTTTTCCAATGGCGTATGATCCAGACCATAAAGTGCTGGTGAATCAAGGGCCAGTGATTAAAGTCAACGCAAACCAGCGGTACAGTACCACCAGCGGTTCAGACGCACTGTTTGCCGAGTGTTGTGAGTTGGCTGGTGTACCGTATCAAAAATATTCTCATCGTAATGATCTAGGCTGTGGCAGTACCATCGGGCCTATGGCTTCCAGCCGCTTGGGTATTCATTGCGTCGATGTCGGCAATCCATTGTGGGCAATGCACAGTATTCGCGAAAGTGCGGGCGTGTGGGATCATCATTATTTAATCAGTGCGCTGCGGCAATTTTTTATAAGGTAGTCAACTACACACTCTTAAGTTAGACTTAAAACATTTTTAGTTATTTTATACGGCGGCACTTTGCAGTCTTTACTGTTTTTCTATTTATTGCGGCATTATCAAAAAATGAAAAGTCTCCGTTTGTTCGGTGTTTTTTTATGCGGTTTGCTGTGTTTGGCATCCGCTCATGCCGATACCTCGCCTGTTGAGGAATATAAAATAAAAGCGGGGTATATCTTCAATTTCACCAAATTTATTACTTGGTCTGAAGAAGCCAATACTGAGACCTTTAATATCTGCATTGTCGGCACTGATCCGTTTGGTGAGGTCATTAATGGCATTGAACAGCATTCAGCGTTTAATCACCCTATCAAAGTATTCAGATTGTCAGCGGTTAATCAAGAGCCGCATTGTCATATTGTTTATATCGGAGCAGGCGGCAATGTTAAAGCAGCGACGCTGGGTAAGAATATATTGACGGTCGGTGAAGAAGCTCCCTTTATCAAACAATGCGGCATGATTGCGTTTGTTAAACAGCAGGACAAAATAAAACTGCAAATCAATTTAAAACAGCTGCAACAAAGCGGTTTGAAAGTCAGCGCGAAATTATTGGAAGTTTCTGAGCTTGTCGAAGGATGCGGACATGATTAAACACATTGCTGATTTATCCATTAAGAATAAATTGCTGTTGATTGTTATCTTTCCCAGTTTGCTGTCGTTGATGGCGGTAGCGGTATTTTTAATGGTACTTGAAATCAGCGAGTTTCAAAAAAATACCCGTGATGATTTATCAGCGATAGCCACCATTATCGGTAATCGCAGTACAGCGGCATTATTGTTTCATGATCAAAAACTGGCGCGGGAAAATCTTGCCGTCATCAACACCTTACCTGAAGTACGCGCTGCCTGTCTTTATGATGCCGCAGGCGATATCTTTGCGGAGCTACTGAAAGATGAAGCGACTGATACCGCAGAATGGAATTGCCCCGTCTCTGTCGAGGGCTGGACAACCAAATTTACCGATACTAAATTGTGTGTGGTGCAAGCGATTATCGACAATACGGAAAAGCAGGGAACGGTGTACATTCATGCCGATTTTGAGGCAGCGTACTGGCGCAAAATACAATTTGTCGGCCTTTTGTTTCTGGTATTGATGAGCGTATCCATACTGACCTTCTTGTTATCTGCGCCGTTGTTAAAACTTATTTCAGCACCTATCAGTAAATTGGTGAAGGCGGCTAAAGCAATCAGTGCCAGCCACGATTATTCGTTACGCGCTATTAAAGTCAATGAGGACGAATTGGGTGTATTGGTAGATGCCTTCAACGGCTTGATTGAGACGGTGGAAACGCAGAATTTGGCGGTGCTGGAGGCAAAAAATCGTTATCTTTTATTGTATGACGATAATCTGTCAATGATGATTAGTATCAATGCCTTGGGTAATATATTGTCGGTCAATCAGACCTGTGCGGATCAGCTGGGTTTAGACAGTGAAGATTTTAAAAGTCACTCCATTTATGATTTTATCTACACGGCTGATATACCCACTATGAGTGCTTTTATTGAACAGTGTCTGCTCAATCCTACACGGGTACATAAGCAAGAATTCAGACAAATCGGCAGTCAGGGACAAATTGCTTGGTTGCGAGTGACTGCTAAATCGCTGGATCACGAACATCATCTCGAGAATTTATTGTTAGTGTGCGAAGACGTAACCGACGCGCGTGACCTGAGTGAAAAAATCGCCTATCAAGCCAGTCATGATGCACTGACAGGGCTTGCCAATAGAAGTGAATTTGACCGCCATGTTAAAGAGACAATAGAGCAGGTTGCCATAGAAAATGCTGAACACGTTTTATGTTATCTGGATCTGGATCAATTTAAAGTCATTAATGATACCTGCGGACACCTTGCAGGAGATGAACTGTTGAGACAATTGGGTGAGTTATTAAAAATACATATTCGCACACAGGATTTTATTGCCCGTCTCGGCGGTGATGAATTTGGCGTATTAATGTACTATTGCTCGTTAGCCGATGCCTATGCGCTGTGTGAAAACCTGCGTGATGTTATCAAAGATTTTCGCTTTGGCTGGGAAGGGAAAAGTTTTTCTATCGGCGTGAGTATTGGACTGGCGGTGATTAATAAAGCCAGTCCGAGTGCCGTTAATTTGTTTAAAGAGGCGGATTCGGCGTGTTATGCGGCAAAAGATAAAGGGCGTAATCGCATTCATGTCTATAGTCCTGATGATGAAGAACTGGCTTTAAGACAAGGGGAAATGCAGTGGGTGGAAAAAATTCAACGCGGCATAGAAAATAATAGTTTCTGTCTTTATGGACAACCTATTGTTCCCATTGCCAAACACGATGAAGGTTTGCATTTTGAAACTCTGATACGTTATCGTGAGGAATCAGGACATATTATTGCCCCTTACGCTTTTTTACCAGCAGCAGAACGCTACGGCTTAGCACCCTTACTGGATAAATGGGTGATTAGTTCCTTATTTGAATTTATTGCCACCACGCCGCAATTTTTAGAAAACTTATCCTTGTGTTCGGTCAATTTATCGGGCTTATCCTTTTGCGATGAAACCATGCTGGCATTTATTTATGAACAATTTGAGACGTGGAAAATACCTACGCATAAAATATGTTTTGAAATAACGGAAACGGCGGCGATTGGTAATTTATCGTACGCCATAAAATTTATAAATTCTTTAAAAGAGCGCGGCTGTTTATTTTCATTAGATGATTTTGGCAGCGGTTTATCGTCTTTCGGCTATTTAAAAAATCTGCCTGTCGATTTTCTTAAAATTGATGGGTTATTTGTTAAAGATATGCTGGATGATAAAGTAGACCTTGCTATGGTAAAGTCAATTAACGAAGTCGGACACGTTATGGGTAAAAAAACCATCGCTGAATTTGTAGAAAATGAAGCCATATTTAACCTGCTCAATGTATTGGGCGTAGATTATGCACAAGGCTATGGTATTGGAAAGCCCGTCTTATTAAATGAACTTAAACTCATAAAACCTTTTATGGCACCGTCAAAATGAAACGACCCCCTCTCATAGCTGCACTTGTTTACTGCTCTATCAGTCAGGCAATGGCTGAAGTTGATTATTTCTCCATGTCACCCGCTGAACTAGCAGCAACGACCGTTACTATTGCTACGGGTACACCTAAAGCCGTGTTTCAATCTGCCGCTGTGACCAGTGTGGTGACCGCCGAGCAGATTAAATCAATGGGCGCGACGGAATTGCATGAAGTATTGGAAACCGTTCCCGGTGTTCATGCCAGTTTACAAAGCAGCACTTATGATTATAGTTACAGTTTGCGCGGCATCCGCAATGCGACCAATTCAGAATTGCTGATGATGGTGAACGGGACGCGGATTAATACGCCGTTTCGTGGTTCTACCATGACACATTTTGAACTGCCGCTGGAAGCGGTTGAGCGTGTGGAAGTCATTCGCGGCCCTGGCTCTGCGCTCTATGGTGCTGATGCGTTTGCGGGGGTTATTAATATCATTACCAAAAAAGCCAAAGACATTAACGGCACAAAAATGGGTGTACGCGCAGGTAATGCCAACACCGAAAGTGCATGGGGACAACACAGCGCACAATGGGCAGGCTGGGATATTGCCGCCAGTTTACAATATCAGCACACCACGGGTGATCCTGACAGAACGATTGTTACTGACTTTCAAACCACCAAAGATAAAGCCTTTGGCACTAATGCTTCCAACGCGCCTGGTGCGTATCAGGGGCGATATGAAACCTTGGATGCACATCTTAATTTACAGCGTAAACATTGGGATATTGATTTCTGGTCATTTACCTCAATGAATGGTGGTTCGCGACTGGGTGTTGGGGCAGTATTGGATCCTAACGGAGAATCCAACGGGCAACAATATGTCGGGGATGTGCATTTTTCTACCGAAGACTGGCTGGATGATTGGGAGCTAACCGCGCATCTCAGTTATTTACAGGCTAATTTTAGCGGAGATTTTCAGTTATTTGCCAATAATGCCCAGTTACCCATAGCAGCTGATGGCAATATCAGCAACAGTCTGAATCCTGCATTGAAAAGGACGTTATTTCCTGATGGTGCTAATGACGATTTAGGACGAATAGAGAATATTCCAGCCATTGAGCTGAGTTCGATTTATAAAGGCTTTGATAATCATTTATTACGTTTTGGTACTGGGTTTCGTTATGAACAAATCAGCACCAGACACGCCAGAAATTACGGTGCGGGTGTTATTAACGGTACACAACCGCCTGCGGTGATTAGTGGAGCATTAACGGATGTATCTAATACACCTTACAGTTATTTAGCCGGTATCGGTCGTTCTATCTGGTCGGGAGTATTGCAGGATGAATGGCAATTTGCGGATAATTGGCAATTAACAGCAGGCTTGCGTTACGATAATTATTCAGATTTTGGCAGCACTTTCAATCCGCGTGCCGCGTTAGTGTGGGATGTTAATAAACAAGTCACCACTAAACTGCTGTACGGTAAAGCCTTTCGTGCGCCCAGTTTTTCAGAACAGGGTAATCAGAATAATCCAGTGCTGTTGGGCAATAAAGATTTAAAACCTGAAACCATCAACACCTTTGAATGGGCAATCGACTACCGTCCTGTGAGTTCACTGAGAACCGCGCTCAACGTGTATTATTATGAAATTAAAGACTTGATTGCCGCCGTTCCTGATGTCGGCAAACCATCGGCTACCTTTCGTAACAGCGGCAATCAGCATGGTTATGGCAGTGAGTTTGAATGGAACTGGCAGGCAAGTGAACAATGGAGCGTATCGGGTAATTATGCGTGGCAACGTGCCATCAGTCAGCAAACGCATGATCGGGTCACTTATGTACCCGAGCATCATATTTATGCGGCTGTTGACTGGCAGTTTTTACCGCAATGGCAATTACAGCCGCAAATTAACTGGATTGGTGGGCGCGTGCGTACCGCGACAGATAATAGGCAATTACAAGATTATCAAACTATTGATTTAACCTTACGCGGTAAAAAACTGTTTAATCATTTGAATGTAACCGCCTCGGTACGCAATCTATTGGATGCTGAAAATAACCTTGAACCTGCACCGACCGCATTACCCCAAAATATTCCGATGTCAGGCAGATTGTTTTATTTGGAAGCGGCGGTAAACTTTTAGGTTTTGGTTAAAATGCAAATGCAGAGACGCGCTGTGTGCGTCTCCATTCAACTTCAAAACAGCCCTTTATTCGTCAGCATCTGCAAATAATCACTGTTTTTTTCAGCGGCACTAGTCAACAGATCATCGACTTTAATCACGCAAGGTACACGCATTCCGTGATAATCAACTAATGGACCCACTTCAATAAACCGTATGCCTAATGCTGAACTGATTCGTTTTGCCGTCGGTTCCATAATAGCGTACCAGTAATCAATATTATGCTCTGCACTCATTCTAACCGCACAGGCAAATAATGCCAGTGTCAGATGAGCCGAACTCTTGCGCTCATCGAGAGAACGTGATTCATCAGTATCATTGGTGACGATTAAATCCTGCTCATTTTTTCGTCGTCTAAAGGTTTTTGAAACACAAAACCGCGATAATTCAGCTAAATTAGTACGCGGCATGGTGTCGAGCAATGCTTTATTTTCAATGTAACTATTTTCTTCGATGGGAAATAATTTTTGTGGATTTTGCTTGTCGGGCAATACAAGACGGGTAGTTGCCATATAACAGTTAGTTTCACGGTGGCGAATCAAATAATGACTGGAATTATGATCATAATCGTCAAACTCCACACCATCTTCTTCGGGGTCGAGAAAGCCTCTTTCAAGGCAATACACCTGATAACGTAACTTATAAACTTCTTGTTTAAGGTCATACGAATCCGCAGGTATCATCTCAAAATACTGATTAAACGCATCAAGAATACTCATTGTTATCTCAGCTAATTAATGGCTTTAAAACCAATATCTGTGCGGTAATAAATGCCATTCCACTGAATGGGTTTGGCAAGTATATAGGCATTGGTTTGCGCTTCTTTAATATCGCTACCTAAGGCACAGGCACATAACACTCTGCCACCTGCGGTGACAATATCATCACCGACTTGTTTAGTGCCTGCGTGAAACACTTTGCTATTGTCATTATCGACAACAGGCAGACCTGAAATAATCGCGCCGCTGGCATAATTATCAGGGTAGCCGCCTGCCGCTAACACCACACCTAAGGCAACGCGCTCATCCCATTCACTGCTGACTTTATCAAGATTGCCCGCCAGAGCCGCTTCGCACAGTTCCACTAAATCGCTTTTCAAACGCATCATAATGGGCTGGGTTTCAGGGTCGCCGAAGCGGCAGTTATATTCCAGCACTTTAATCACGCCATCGGGGGTAATCATTAAACCCGCGTATAAAAACCCCGTGTAAGGCAAACCATCTTCCGCCATACCTTTCAACGTAGGTGCAATGACTTCATTCATAACGCGCTGATGAATGTCAGGCGTAACAATCGGGGCAGGGGAGTACGCACCCATACCGCCCGTATTCGGGCCTTTATCGCCATTATCGCGGGCTTTATGGTCTTGTGAAGTTGCCATTGCTAAAGCGTGTTGACCATCCGCCATGACGATAAAACTGGCTTCTTCACCCTGTAAAAATTCTTCGATAACGACTCTATGACCTGCTTCACCAAAACTATTGCCCGATAACATATCTTCAACAGCGGCAATGGCTTCGGCTTCGCTTTGGGCAACAATAACACCTTTACCTGCGGCTAAACCATCGGCTTTGACCACGATAGGTGCGCCGTGTTGTTGAATGTAGGCAATAGCCTGTTGCTGGTCGGTAAAACTTTGATAGCTCGCGGTGGGAATGTTGTAGCGAATCATAAAATCTTTGCAAAAGGTTTTTGAGCCTTCCAGTTGTGCAGCTTTTGCACTAGGGCCAAAACACGCCAGACCTGCTTGTTGAAAGCTGTCAACAACGCCTAAAACTAACGGAACTTCAGGGCCGATGATGGTGAGACCGATGTTTTCTTGTTGGGCAAATACCAATAAGCCTGCAATATCATCCACTGCAATAGCGACATTTTCTACGCCAGATTCCAGTGCCGTACCTGCATTACCCGGTGCGACAAATACTTTATCGACTTTGGTCGATTGTTTAACTTTCCATGCGAGGGCGTGTTCACGTCCACCGTTACCGACGATGAGGATTTTCATAAGCGAGTCTCGTAAATAGAGTCATGTAGGTTGGGGTGAGGTACGAACCCCAACATTTAAACAGTTTATTGTTGGGGTTCAGAAAGCTCACCCCAACCTACACAGTGATTAATGTCTAAAATGGCGCATACCCGTAAACACCATGGCGATATTGTGTTCATCAGCGGCAGCAATTACTTCGTTATCACGCATTGAACCACCTGGTTGAATCACAGCGGTAATGCCTGCTTCTGCGGCGGCATCAATGCCATCTCTAAACGGAAAAAACGCATCGGAAGCCATCGCTGAACCTTCAACCACTAAACCACCATCAGCGGCTTTAATACCTGCGATTTTAGCGGAATAGACACGGCTCATTTGTCCTGCACCAACCCCAATCGTTTGTCCGTTTTTGCAATAGACAATCGCATTGGATTTAACAAATTTAGCAACTTTCCACGCAAATAATAAATCGGCGAGTTCTTGTTCGGTAGGAGCGCGTTTGCTGACGACTTTAATATCGGAGGCAGTGATTTTACCAAAATCTTTATCCTGCACTAACAAGCCACTCGCGACTTTTTTGAAATCCAGACACGCGGCTTCTGTGCTTGTCCACGCGCCGCATTCTAAAGCGCGAATATTGGCTTTAGCGGCTAGAGCGGCTTTTGCACCCGCGCTGATAGTAGGGGCAATAATGACTTCGACAAATTGACGGTTGATAATTTCAGTGGCAGTGGCTTCGTCTAATTCTTGGTTGAAGGCGATAATGCCGCCAAATGCAGACGTTGGGTCAGTTTCGTAGGCTAAATTGTATGCGGTCAATAAATCGTCGGCTTCGGCAACGCCGCACGGATTGGCGTGTTTTACAATCACGCAGGTGGGTTTGTCGGTGAAGGCTTTGACGCATTCTAAGGCAGCATCGGCATCGGCGATGTTGTTGTAGGATAATTCTTTGCCTTGAATTTGTTGAGCGGCGGCAATTGTGCCAGAGACAGGTGATTTTTCGGCATAAAACGCGGCATTTTGGTGCGGATTTTCGCCATAACGCAGCGTTTGGCTTTGATAAAATTGTAAATTCAGCACTTCAGGTAATACTTTGTTGTTCAAACCACCCAGATACGCGGCAATTGCGGTGTCATAGCTTGCGGTGTGTTCAAAACTTTTTAACGCCAAGTTGAAGCGGGTTGTTTGGCTGAGGCTAGTTGCATTAGCGTTAAGTTCGGCAATAATCGCTGCGTAATCAGTTGGGTCAACCACAACCGCCACATCATGGTGATTTTTAGCCGCCGCACGAATCATGGTCGGACCGCCAATATCAATATTTTCAATCGCGGTTTCAAAATCACAATCAGGTTTAGCGATGGTTTCTGCAAACGGGTACAGATTAACAACCACTAAATCAATCGGATTGATGCCGTTAGCTGCCATCACTGCATCGTCTATACCACGTCGCGCCAAGATACCGCCATGCACTTTGGGGTGCAGGGTTTTTACTCTGCCATCCATCATTTCGGGAAAACCTGTGTAATCAGAGACTTCAGTGGCGGCAATATGTTGTTCAGACAGCAGTTTAAACGTACCGCCTGTGGATAGAATTTCTATGTCCAGTTGGTTGAGTTGTTGGCAAAAATCAACGATTCCCGTTTTATCGGAGACACTAATCAGAGCGCGGGTGATTTTTTTGTTCATACAGACCTTTGAATGAGAGTAAATGTAAACTTAATTTATTGTCCACGAAAAGCACGAAAGCCACGAAAAATACTTGTAGCATGAAGCGGCTATAAGTTCATACACCGTTCGACTGTATAAATAAACCTGCGAGGTCTTAAAGACCTCGCAGGTTTGAGTGATTTGTACGCGCTGACTTTTTGCAAACCACTTGGCTGCTTTATGTCTTTTCGTGCTTTTTGTGTGTTTCGTGGACATTGATGCTGTTAGCTAATACCGTATTGATCCATTTTTTTACGCAAGGTACTACGACTTAAGCCCAGTGCTTTAGCCGCTTTGGTTTGATTGTAGCCTGTGTGTTCCAGTGTGGCTTCCAGTAGCGGTTTTTCAACTTCACTGAGTACCATCGCATATAAATCGACTGCATCATGACCGTTTAACTGTGCAAAATACTGTCCTACGGTTTGTTTGACATAGACCGACAAAGGCACAATATCTGCCGTTTTTTTACGATCAATGCTGATGATTTCAGCTGTTTTTTGAGAGGCTTCCATTATGATGTCGCGTTATCGGTGGTTAAAGAGTTGAATACAGAATTAATCAGTTTACGTTGTTCGTCGGGTGTTTGTGCTTGATTAATAATTGCTTTAGTGTCGGTGTCTATGGAGTCAAAATGCTTAAAATACCAACCGATATGTTTTCGTGCCATTCTAACACCCAGCGTGTTGCCATAGAAGCTATATAAGCTGTCCAAGTGGGTCAAAATTGTCTGGTGAATGTCGGTAACGGTTGGTTTATTAATGGTTTTTCCTGTGTTAAGAAAGTGATTTATTTGCGTAAACAGCCACGGATTTCCTTGTGCCGCACGCCCTATCATAATGGCATCAGCCCCTGTGCTGCTCAGTACGAAGTGGGCTTTTTCAGCCGAATCAATATCACCGTTGGCAATCACAGGAATGGTGACCGCCTGCTTGACGTGTTTGATGGTGTCGTATTCTGCTTCACCTGTAAATTTACAGGCGCGAGTGCGTCCGTGTACTGTCAGTGCGGCAATGCCAGATTGTTCGGCAATGTGTGCGATAGAGACCGCATTACGGTTATCGGTATCCCAGCCAGTACGAATTTTTAACGTAACGGGGACATCAACGGCATTTACTACGGCAGTCAGGATTTTTCTGACCAAGGCTTCATCTTTTAATAATGCCGACCCTGCGGCAACCGAGCAGACTTTTTTAGCAGGGCAACCCATATTTATGTCAATAATGCGTGCGCCACGGTCAGCATTAAACTGCGCGGCTTCTGCCATAAACTCAGGATTCGTACCTAAAATCTGTACTGACCCCAGACCTGATTCATTGCTTATATCGGCTTTTAATACCGTTTTTTGATGATGACGCAAAGCAGGATTTGAGGCGACCATTTCCGATACCGCAAACCCCGCACCTTTTTGGCGGCATAATTCTCTGAATGGACGGTCGCTGATACCTGCCATCGGTGCGAGAATGAGCTTGTTATCCAGTAAGTAAGAGCCTATTTGCATGAGTGTTATGAAATCGAAAAAGGCGCGTATCATAACCTGAAAACAGGTTTAATGGGGGAATCATTTAGTGATACAGGTCAGGTCGGCATGAGCCTATCCCGACCTGCACATAATCAATCGTTAGTATCATTCCAGATAGGATTGTCTAAATCTTCTTGTTCCAGTTTGACAATATCTTCAGGGTAGATGTGCCAGAAAGATTTATCAATGGTCGCATTTTTATAGGTTTCTTTCTTTTCGTGGGTGAACGGACACCACCAGTTTTCGACCAGTTTGACCATGTAAGCGTGCCATTCAAACAAGGCGACGCTGTAAGGACAGTACCATGTGCAGTTTAAAATCCAGAACAGTTTGGATTGCGACAGACTGGCTTTGAATGAACCGTTCATCGTAATCTGGTTTTTTAAGGTGTAACGATGAGTAGCACGGTCTGGAATAAAATCTCCCCATTTTTTGACGTTGGTCGCGCCCATCATGCGCAGATGGTAGTAGGTTAAATAGGCACTAAGTACAACGAATGGGAAGGTGATGATGGGTAAATAAACAAATACCATGCCGATAGCGCGTACTATCACGGGTTGTTTTTGATGGTTTTTACCGATGTCAACGCGGCTGGCAGAACAGGAGTCGCACGCTTTCATTTTTTATTATCCTCATGATTAAGTGGTTGAGTAATTAAAGGGGGTTCAATGTTGTCATCATTCAATAATTGATAAATGCTCAGGCATCCTGAACAACAAAATTTCTGAATACTGTTGGGTGCAGTAAGAAAAAATCCGTCAATTTCTACTGGCAGCCCACAAAGTGTACAGCGTTCTTGCTGTTGTTCAGTATTGTTCATAGCCAATGTCTACAGCCTTACAATGTTTCTATAGAGTGGACAGGTTTCTTCATGCGCACCCGATAAATAAGCAGTGGACATTAAAAACTCATTGACGATTTCACCGCCTGTAAACAAAAACGTTTTTTTAAACAGTTTCGTCCATTGTTCTTTAGTAAGCGAACGATGGTTATCCAGCCACAGATTAAAAGAACCGAACTCTTGTTGTATGACTAACAGGCGTTGCGCATTGACGATGGCGGCATTAATTTTCAAGCGGTTGCGAATAATACCTGCATCTGCCATTAAACGCAGACGGTCTGCTTCGGTATAATTTGCGACCGTTGCAATGTCAAAATTATCGTAGGCAGCATGAAAATGGGCGGCTTTTTTCAAAATCGTTGTCCACGACAAACCTGCCTGATTGATTTCCAGCACTAAACGACCAAACAGCTGATTATCATCAGTCAACGGAAAGCCGTATTCGGTATCGTGATAGCGTTTATGAACCGAATCTTCAGGTTCATTCAGCGCGTACTGGCAATAACTTTGTACCATTTAATCTTATCCAGTCTTCTTGTTGGTCGAGCGGCTCAAAGGCGATGTAGGGTTGATAAGCATCAATAACCGATTGTGCTTGTTCTGCTAAGATGCCCGACAAAACCAGCGACCCGTTAGGCGCGACCAAGGCACTGATGTCTTGTGCCATTTCAATCAACGGTTTCGCCAGAATATTGGCTAACACCACATCGGCTTGCAGCGGTGCAAATTGCTCAGGCAGATAAGAGATGATTTTATCGGCAACGTTATTTTTTAAGGCATTACTTATCGTCGCGGTAATGGCTTGCGGATCAATATCCACCGCATGAGCGATTTTTGCATCGAGCAACACGGCGGCAACCGCTAAAATGCCAGAGCCACAGCCATAATCAATGATCACTTTATCGGTTAAATCGTGGCTCGCCAACCATTCCAAGCATAGTGCCGTTGTAGGGTGTGTGCCTGTACCAAACGCTAAACCTGGATCTAATGTTAAACATACCGTCCCTGCTTCGCGTTGTTCTTGATCGGTAGGGCAGACCCATAACCTGTCAGCAAATTTCATGGGCTTATAAAATTCCATCCACGCCCGTTCCCATTCCTGATCGTCAATATGTTCTTCCAGCCAGTCCTGCAATTCATCGGCTTTAAACTGGGCGAAAACGGCAGTTTTGATACCGCTAATATCGGTATCGAGTTCATACAAAGCGATAACCTGAGTATTGCTCCAGATTTTGGTTTCACCAATGGCAGGCTCATAGACAGGTTCGTCTTCCGCATCCATATAAGTGACGGATACCGCGCCGAGCTGGTCAAAAAAATCCGCCAGTTGGGGTGCAGTGTTTTCGTTGGTTGTAACGGTGATTTGATGCCAAGCCATAGGTTAATTAATGTGTGGGTGTTCGACAGACGCGCGGAGTTCAAACCTAGGTTTGTCCAGAGTGCAGTAGTGTTTGTTGAATGACTGCCAGTCCTTGAAAGCATTAGTATCTACACAAGTTTCATAAGCATTTGATTTTTAAAGAAATCATTGTTTTGAAAAAATCTTATAACCCATTGTTTTACAAAGAGTTATCAAAGATGTGTAGATACCTTTGCCTTGAAAGACTGGCAGTCATAAAGCCTAATGAATCCCCAGCTTTTTTTCCAGATAATGAATATTCTGCCCACCTGCGGCAAAACCACTGTCATTCATAATGTCTTGCTGTAATGGAATATTTGTTTTAATGCCGTCAATAATCAGTTCACTTAAGGCGGTATTCATCCGTGCAATCGCACTGTCACGGGTTTCGCCGTGCGCAATCAGTTTGCCTATCATGGAATCATAATACGGCGGCACTTTGTAGCCGTTGTAAATATGGGTTTCACAACGAATGCCAGGACCACCCGGCATATGGAATTGGTCTATCGTTCCAGGGCAGGGCATAAAGGTTTTTGGATCTTCGGCATTCAAGCGGCATTCAATCGCATGACCTGTGATTTTAACTTGGTCTTGCGTAATAGATAAACGCTCCCCAGAGGCAATGCGCAGTTGTTCTTTAACGATGTCAAAGCCTGTGACCATTTCCGTGACAGGATGCTCAACTTGCACACGGGTGTTCATTTCGATGAAATAAAACTCGCCTTTTTCATACAAAAATTCAAACGTACCCGCGCCTAAATAACCAATATCGACACAGGCTTGAGCGCAACGCTCGCCGATGAATTTACGCTGGGCTTCGGTAATAAACGGGGCAGGGGCTTCTTCAACCACTTTTTGATGACGACGCTGCATAGAGCAGTCACGTTCGCCTAAATGAATGGCGTTGCCGTGTGAATCCGCCATGACCTGAAATTCAATATGGCGCGGGTCTTCAAGAAATTTTTCCATGTACACGGTCGGATTGCCGAACGCACTGCCTGCTTCGGCTTTGGTCATCGCAATCGCGCCAATCAACGCGGCTTCGGTGTGTACGGTACGCATACCGCGTCCACCACCGCCACCTGCGGCTTTAATAATCACAGGGTAGCCTATGTACTGTGCCAGTTTTAAATTTTCGGCATCATTATCGGATAACGGTGAGTTATCACCTGGAACACAGGGTACACCTGCGGCAATCATGGCTTTTTTAGCCGATATTTTATCGCCCATGATACGGATGGTTTCGGCATTCGGGCCGATAAATACAAAGCCGCTTTTCTTTACTTTTTCAGCAAAATCAGCATTTTCAGACAGAAAACCATATCCGGGATGAATGGCTTCGGCATCGGTGACTTCCGCCGCACTGATAATAGCGGGAATATTCAAATAACTGTCGGTAGACGACGCAGGGCCGATACACACGGATTCATCGGCTAAACGAACGTGTTTTAAATCACGGTCGGCTTCTGAATGCACGGCAACCACTTTAACGCCCAATTCTCGACAGGCGCGTAAAATACGCAGGGCAATTTCGCCGCGATTGGCGATAACGATTTTAGAAAACATACATTATCCCCTGATTATTCAATGATGAATAACGGTTGACCATATTCGACAGGTTCGGAGTTGTCCACCAGAATTTTGGTGACAGTACCGCTTTTATCGGACTCAATTTGATTAAGAATTTTCATGGCTTCAATGATACATAAGGTATCGCCGACCATGACAGATTGACCGATTTCAACAAATACTTTCGTGCCAGGGGAGGCGGAGCGGTAGAACGTGCCGACCATCGGTGATTTAACGATGTGACCGCTAATTTTTTCTTCTACAGGTGCTTGCGCGACAGCGGCTGCGGCGGGTGCGCCAACAGGTGCAGGTGCGTAAGCGACGGGTGCAGGTGCGGAAGAATAGCGATTAATGCGAATAAATTCTTCGCCCTCTTTAATTTCCAGCTCGGCAATGCCTGATTCCTCGATAATTTCGATGAGTTTTTTAATTTTTCTAATATCCATGATGATTACTTCTCGGCTAATAATTGATGGGCGGCTTGTAAAGCCAGTTCATATCCTGTTGCTCCCAATCCACAGATAACGCCTTTGGCAATATCGGAAAAATAAGAGTGTTTTCTAAAAGGTTCGCGTGCGTGGACGTTGGATAAATGAACCTCTATAAAAGGGATTTGGGTGGCTGACAATGCGTCACGAATGGCGACACTGGTATGAGTAAAGGCGGCAGGGTTGATGATAATAAAATCAACGTTATCGTAATAAGCCTGATGTATCAATTCAACGATCTGGTGTTCTGCGTTGTGTTGATGAAAACTTAACTGGTGATTCAATACCGCTGCCTGTTGTTCCAGTGTGTGCTGAATATCCGCGAGGGTTTTGTTACCGTAATGATTAGGTTCGCGTACCCCTAGCAAGTTTAAATTGGGGCCATTTAAGACGGTAATGTGTGCCATTTAGTATTTTTTTAGTAGGGGTTTATGCGACGGCGGCTACTATGCCGAATTTACTCAAGATTGTCCAGATATTATACATTTAGCTACAGATAGCGACAATAAGGATATTGTTTGCGTTTGTTAATCACACAATGCTTATTTTTATCGTGGACAATTTCTCGTGCATAACATCATCTTTTTTACAGCAACGGCGTAATGACCTGCACCAACTGCTCAGTAGAAAATTCTCCCGCCTGCTGATGAATAATTTTGCCTTGTGCGTCAACCACCACCGTATACGGTAACGCGCCGATACGATTACCCAACTGACGCGCCATGACCATTGCTGCATCGCCGCCCATTAAGATTGGATAATTGATATTGATGGTTTTCAGGTAATCAATAACCGCTGTTTTATCATCCACCGCAATGCCGATAAACTGCACATTTTTCGTGGCGTATTTTTCTTGTAAGGCGATAAATTCGGGTATTTCTTTACGGCACGGCGCACACCATGTTGCCCAGAAATTGATAATGCGGATTTTGCCCTGCCATTCGCTGCTGTTGTGCGGCTTGTCGGTGGTATCGGGCAAGCTGAATTCAGTGAACGGCGGCGGTGGTTGTGCAGGTGACATCACAAACCGTGCGGTGAGTCCTACGCCTAAGGCGAGAACGGCAACAATAATAATCAGTTCGGAGGGTTTCATTGTTGTACCCGTTGTAAAGATTGTAAAAAAGTATCGGTATTCTGATAGCCGATGACGCGGTTTTCTGGGTGTTCTTTTTGATCAACACTAAAAAATAAAATAGCAGGTGGGCCGATTAACTGGAATTTTTCCAGCAGGGCTTTATCAGCATCGGAATTGGCGGTGACATCGGCTTGTAACAGCACAAAATTGCTGAGAGCTTGTTTTACTTTGGCATCGGTGAATGTATAGGCTTCCATTTCTTTACACGACACGCACCAATCAGCATAAAAATCCAGCATCACGCTTTTACCTTCTGCGCTGGCTTGTTTTATTTTTGCTTCTAATTCGGCAACTGAATGGATACGTTGAAATACTAAACCTTGTTCGGCGGATTGTGCGTTACCGCCGACAGCAAAACCGTGTAAGGGCTTTAACGGATTGCTGTTGCCCATGCTCAAACCAATCAGTAACAACACGCCATAAACCAGCATCATCACACCCACGCCTTTCCATAATTTACGCCAGCCTGAGGCGTTTTCGGGTAAGGGGTCTACGGCACTTAAATAAATCGCGGGTAACACTAACAGCATCGCCCATAACAGCATCGTCACGGTAGGTGGGATAACGCGGCTGAGCATCCACACGGCAACAGCGAGCATTACCACACCGAACACCGCTTTAGTGACATTCATCCAATCGCCCGCTTTGGGCAATAATTTACCAGCAGACGCACCCAGTAATAACAACGGCATTCCCATACCTAAACCCAAGGCAAATAATGCACTACCACCTAACACGGCATCGCCTGTCTGCCCGATAAAAATTAATGCACCTGCTAACGGCGCGGCAACACAGGGGCCGACAATCAGCGAAGACAATGCGCCCATAATCGCCGCGCCCCATAATGAGCCGTCTTGATGCCTGACGCTGGAGTTGTGCAGTTTGGTTTGAATGGAGGCGGGCAGTTGCAGATTATAAAAGCCGAACATGGATAACGATAACAGCACGAACACCGCGCTGAATAAGCCCACTATCCACGGCTGTTGAAACAGCGTTTGTAAGTTTTCACCAAACAGTGCGGCAAGTATGCCAAATAAAGTGTAGGTGAGCGCGGAAGCCACCACATAACTCAGCGACAGAAAAAATGCGCGGCGGGTGGTGATGTGATTGCCATGTCCAACAATAATGCCCGATAAAATCGGAATCATCGGAAAAATACACGGAGTCAGTGACAGCAATAAACCGAAGCCGAAAAAGCTCAACAAGGTCATGGCAAAACTATCGTGTTTTAAAGAATCGACAATTTGATCCTGTTCCGATAACACAGGTGCGGCTGTAGCGGTGGCGGTGCTGGCATTAGCCGCTGGTAAAGCTAATTCAACCGTTTGCGTCATCGGCGGATAACACACGCCGCGTTCAGCGCACCCTTGAAAACTGGCTTTCAGGGTAATGGTTCGCGCTTCTGTTGTGGTGCGGATTAACGGCACGGCAAACTTGAGTTCATCATAAAAAATTTCTACTTTGCCGAAGGCTTCCTCTTCTTTGTGGATGCCGTTGGGGATGGTGAAATTCCCCAGTTGAGCATTTGGCGCGTTGACTAATTCCAAATGAATTTTGTCGCGGTACAGATAATAACCTTTAGCAATCTGCCAACTGACCGCGACCGTATTGTCATTATTCACATTGGCAAAAAATTGAAATGCCTGTTCGGGTGGCAATAAATCATCTTTCTTTTTAGAGCCTTGCAACAATGCCGCCAGTGGATTAGCTTGTGCAACTGGCGCGGCAGCAATAGTAGGTAATGCCACCTCCACGCTGGTTTTTTGCGGCGGATAACAGATGCCTTTCTCCGCACAGCCTTGATAACGTAACAGCAAGGTCACGCTGGTTGCACCATCGGCTTTAATGGGTTGTATGACTTTCAGCGTGTTATGGTAGATTTCCATATTGCCGAAATACTCATCATGTTTGATTTCGCCTTTGGGAAATGCAGCATCACCTAAGGAAACCTGTGGCGTTTTGGATTCAATACGGGTTTTATCACGGTATAAATAATAACCGTCCATAATCTGCCAAGTGACTTCGATTTGTTCAGCATTGAGTGCGGTTGCCGAGACTTTAAACACTTGGTCGGGCGGTAAAGTGTCAGCGGCGAACGCGCTTTGCAGGCACAATAGCAGGAGTAAGAAAAACGTATTAATCAGTGGCATGACGCTATCCAGTTGAGGTAATCGGGCAAACCGCGTTCGATTGCAATGGCAATAATTTCAGGCAGTTGATAAGGGTGGTGAGTTTTTATCATGGTTTCCAGTAACGGATAGGCATCTTGTCGGGCTTTAATGAGCAATAAAACTTCGTCCGCCGTTTCAATCTGTTCCTGCCAACGATACACCGACGTGATATTCGGCACGATGTTGACACACGCGGCGAGATTATTTTCAACTAATAAACGGGCAATTTTTTCTGCCGTGTCTTTATCAGGACAGGTGCAGAAGATAATTTGATACTCAGTGGACATTTTTATCGACGGTCAAGGTTAAACAATGGATATTATCCTAGAAATTCATAACAATTGTCTTTATATTGTCGTAAAACGCAACATATCTCTACACTACTGCTTGGAGTGATGAACAATGGATATAAACGAAAAAATTACCATGTTAAAAAATGCCTACGCCCAAGGGTTTGTTTCCAAGGAGGATTTTGAAAGTCGCTTGGCTGCTTTATCCACCGCCACCAAGGAAGTGGTCAATACCACCACAATGGATAAAGCGGGGCAGTTTGTTGAGCGGGTAATGGACTCCAATACGCTGAATGAAGCCGCTGGTGAAGCCAGAAAAATGGTGAAACGCGCGTTACAGACCGACATGGCGGCCGATGTGGCTACGGGTGCGGCAGGCGGTGCTATTATTGCCTCAGTCGTGCCTATTATCGGTACAGGTGCGGGTGCTGTGGTCGGGGCGGCGTTTGGTGCTTATAAACACCTGACTAAAAAATAATGCGTTACTGTAACGCCTTTGCTATTGAGAATATAAACATGAAAATTTTCCAAATCGTGTTGCTGGTGGTGCTGATTGTGCCGTTTGCAGAAATTTATCTGCTGTTGGGTGTCGGGAGCATTATCGGCGCGTTTCCCACTATTTTGCTGGTGGTATTTACTGCCGTATTGGGGGCTTGGTTGTTACGGCAACAAGGTTTTATGACTTTTCGCCGCTTTCAGGAAAGTCTGGCGCGTGGCGAAATACCCGCTTATGAAATGATTGAAGGGCCGTTAATTTTAGTCGGCGGGGCATTATTATTAACGCCGGGTTTTATTACCGATATATTGGGCTTAGCGTGTTTAATTCCGTCAACCCGCAAAAAAATTGCGCAGTACATCATCGAACATCATCTGGTGGTAGCCGATGCGGCGGCAGGTTTTGGACAGAGTAAAGCGGCACAAAGTAATGTGCTGGAAGGCGAATTTCGTAAAGAAGACTAGCTAAGACCGCGCGGCGGGCTGTATGAAAACCAGCACGCGGCGCGGAGGAGCGAACGACTACTATTTAGTGAGTCGCTTCTGGTGTTGTTTCGGTTGCTTCACCTGCGGTATTGGTATTTTTATTCATACCCGAATACACAGGACACCAGCCAGTATAACCCGTTGCAACCAGCACCAAGCCAATTACCAACAACGCGATAGATGCGGTAAAAATAGAAATAACCAGAGCCGCAGAACCCGCATAAAGACGGTATTTCTTTTCTTGGCAACCCACGTTGTGTTCACGTTTAAGCATACGTTTAAAATCAAAACTCATTTCAAAATCCTCTTGGTATTATTTAGGTCAGTAAGGTTTACGCACTGGCGTAAAATCTATGGCAATATACACAGCTACAAAAAATCTGCAAGCAATAAGCAATGGATATTAACAAAATTACCGACTCGTTAAATAACGCACAACATCAAGCCGTCACTGCGCCCTCTCAATCTGTACTGGTGTTAGCAGGTGCGGGCAGTGGCAAAACGCGGGTGTTAGTTCACCGTATTGCGTGGCAAATTGAACACAATAATATTTCCCCGCACAGTATTCTAGCCGTCACCTTTACCAATAAAGCCGCTCGAGAAATGCGCGGACGTATTGAACAGCTCATCAATATCCCTACGCAAAACTTATGGATAGGCACGTTTCACGGTATCGCGCATCGGTTATTACGCCGCCACGCGGCACAAGCTCGCTTGCCCGACGGCTTTCAAGTCATGGATTCCAGCGACCAGTTGCGCGTGGTAAAACGCCTGCTTAACTCGCTGAACATGGATGAAAAAACGTGGGTACCGCGTGAAATACAGTGGTATATCAATGCGCAAAAAGACGAAGGCATCCGCGCCAAACATATTCCCAATACGGGCGACCCGCATGAGCAGCAACGCATTTTGTTATACCGTGCTTATGAAGAATTATGCAACCGTTCAGGCTTGGTGGATTTTGCCGAATTATTGCTACGAGCGCATGAATTATTACGCGATAACGACGAGTTATTAGCGCATTATCAACAGCGTTTTCGCCAAGTTCATGTCGATGAATTTCAAGACACCAACACCATACAATATGCGTGGTTACGCTTATTAACCGAGGGCAAAGATAACTTATTTATTGTCGGTGATGATGATCAATCCATCTACGGCTGGCGCGGCGCGAAAATTGCCAATATGTACCGCTTCCAAACCCATTATCCCAATCACCAAGTCATTAAACTGGAACAAAACTACCGCTCCACTGGCAATATACTTAAAGCCGCTAATCAGGTAATTGCCAAAAATCAGGGGCGCATGGACAAAGAGCTATGGACAACCGCCAGTGATGGCGAATTAATTTCTGTATACACCGCATTTAACGAACGTGATGAAGCTGATTTTGTGGTGGAAAAAATTCGCCGTACATGGATAGCACAAGGCAATAAACGCAGTGAAGCGGCGATTTTGTACCGTTCCAATGCGCAATCACGGCAGTTTGAAGAGCAACTGGTTGCCAAAGGCATACCGTACCGCGTTTATGGCGGTTTGCGCTTTTTTGATCGTGCGGAAATTAAGAATGCACTGGCGTATTTGCGGCTGTTATCCAATCGTCATGATGATGCGTCGTTTGAGCGCGTAGTGAACACGCCCACACGCGGCATCGGCGCGAAAGCCATTGATGACTTGCGCCATCTTGCCCGCGAACACAATATTTCCCTGTGGACAGCTGCAAGCCGACTGAACACCCGTGCCATTAACGGCTTTCTGCATTTGATTACCATGCTAAGCCAACAGGCAGAAGGTTTGGAATTGAGCGAACGGGTTGATTTAGTCATTAGAACCAGCGGGTTAGTAGAGTTGTATCAAAAAGATAAACAAGATAAAGGCGAAGAAAAACTGGAAAACTTAGCCGAATTAGTCAACGCCGCGAAGCTGTTTTATTTTGATAAAGACAACGAAGAAGGCATGACCGAGCTGGAATTATTTTTAACTCATGCCGCGCTGGAATCGGGCGAACAGCAAGCTGAGGGTGACGATGATTGCGTCCAGCTGATGACCTTGCACAGTGCCAAAGGTCTGGAATTTAACTTAGTATTTTTAGTCGGCATGGAAGAAGGTTTATTTCCCTCCGCACAATCAGTCGATGACACGGCGCGTTTAGAAGAAGAACGCCGCTTGTGCTATGTCGGCATCACCCGTGCCAGACAGCAGCTATACATGACTTACGCCGAATCCAGACGCTTATACGGACGGGAAACCTACCCCAGACCCTCGCGGTTTTTGCGTGATATTCCCGAAGCATTACTGCACGACATCAGAATGCAGGCAAGTGTCAGCTATCCAGTGACAGCAACAAAATCAACATCCAGTTCTGGCGAATTCAACAAGCCGCGCCCCGCCTATCCACCACCCAGTCCCACTAAACCCGCCACCCCGCGTACTTCCGTCACCACAGGTCGTTATAAAACAGGGCAAAAAGTCAGCCACGCTAAATTCGGTGTCGGCATAGTGATAGCCAGCGCAGGCGAAGGCGCGAAAGAAAGCGTAATGGTTAATTTTAAACAAGTAGGCGTAAAGCAGTTAATGCTGGCTTATGCGCAGTTGGATATATTGTGAGGTGTTTTTCATAGCATGAATGGCGATTTGTCGCTTGCGGAATAAGCAAAAAAGCAAAAAACCTGCTACGATATGAACTATATTTTATTTAGAGCTATTTGTTTTCTCACGCAAACAATACTTCTCCTACAGGATACTGGAAATGGCGGCAAGCGATTCACTATACGACGACGATACAAAATCTAAAGGCATACTCTGGGGCTTTGGTGTATTTGCACTCATTGTCGTTTTCGTTCTGGTTGTATTGGGTGCGTGGTGGGGACGAGAACCGGATCAGTTCAATATTCTGGATGCTGCACAGGAACGGGCAAAAGAAACCGATACCACTAATATGCCTGTCGGCTATGTGTACAGCAACACGCTGGCGCATATTGCGGAATTGTTATTGCATAAAAGCGGCGGCTATATCACTAATGACGTTGCGCCTCCAGGTGTATTATTGGATAACATTTCCAACTGGGAATACGGCGCGCTGGTAATGTTGCGTGATGCGACTTCGGCATTAAGAAACCATTTTGCCAGAGATCAGTCGCAATCAGCAGAAGACCCCGATTTAGCGATTGCCGAGCCTTATTTTTACTACGAAAACGATTCATGGGCGTTGCCATCAACGGAAGCCGAGTATGAAAAAGGCATTGAAGCTCTGCATAAGTACATGACACGCCTACAAAAATACGGTGGTAATGTCAAACAAGCGCAATTTTATTCGCGTGCTGATAACTTATGGCAATACACCGAGGTGGTTATCAAGCGTTTGGGCGGTTTGTCTACCCGTTTAGCCGCTAATAGTTCAGGTGCGAATTACGGGCCGGGTTTGACGGAACTGGAAAGAAAAGAAGCCGATAAACAAGGTACGCCGTTAGCCAAAGTGTCATGGCTGGAAATCGACGACGTGTTTTATGAAGCGCGTGGTGCAAGCTGGGCGTTATTACATATCCTCAGAGCCATTAAACATGACTTTAAAGATATTCTGCTTGATAAACGGGCGATGCGTACGGTCGATATTATGATTAAAGCCTTGGAAAATGCGTTGACTCCGATTTTAAGTCCGATGGTATTAAACGGTGATGGTTACGGCTTGTTTGCCAACTATTCACTATCAATGGCAAATTACATAGCGCGAGCCAATGCAGCAGCACTGGATTTACGCGATATTATGAACAGAGGTTAATCATTATGAAAGAATCCGTTTCTTATAATTTAGCTGAATTCGATATTTGGAAGCGGTTTTTCTTTATGTTGGTATTTGCGGCGATTGCCAGTCTGGTGCGCTTGCTGATATGGGCAGTGACAGCTTTTCAAGTGGTATTCGCCCTGCTCACAGGTAGAGCGAATCAACACATACTCAGCTTCGGACGTAGTTTGTCCGTGTACACTTATCACATCATGCTGTATTTAACATTTTGTACGGAAACTTTGCCGTTTCCGTTCACGGCTTGGAATATAAGTGCGGATTTACAATTGCCTGACGAATAAAGTATATTCCCGTACAGACGTTGCATTGCAGCGTCTGTACAGTGTTTGACTTAATCGTCGTCTTCATCCTCATCAAATTCGTCGAATTCGTCTTCATCATCAAATTCGTCAAACTCGTCGTCAAATTCTTGTTCGTCATCTTCTTGGTCATCATCGGCTGATAATGCCAATGTTTCTTCGGTTTCAGCTTGTAATAACTCTTTAAGATAACGGTATAACAGCCGTGAGGATTTTGGCGGTTTGGCTAATTCGGCTTCTTTTTGCGCATTACGCATAAGCTGTCTGAGTTGCTGTCTATCCGCATGATCGTATTCATACAGAAACTCAGTTAATGCGTCATTGCCTTTGGCAATCAGTTTGTCGCGCCAATGTTCGGCAAGATGATGTTCCCTGACGGCGTGCGCACTGGTATTGTTTATCCGTGCCACTTTTGCTATAAACGGTTCAGTTTCAATTTTGTGCAACTGTCCTGCAATATATTTCAACAAGCGTTTTCTCGCGCCTGTGTGTGGCATTCGTGACACTTCAAGCACTGCTTTATTAATGTTTTCAGGCAGTTCAAGGCTTTTTATGTGGGTTAGCGACAATGCTGCCATTTCTTCACCTAAGGTAAAAAGCGTCGCTATCTCTTTTTTTATTTTTGTTTTATTCGGACGCACGGCGTAATAGACAATTTCGCCGTGTTCATCATATTCATATTCGTAATCTAATTCTTCGTTCATTATTTAAACCATTACCATTAAAAAACTGCTGCAAAATGCCAGCAACAAACGCTACTTTACCATGAAACATAATGTTGTTTAGCACTGACAAGAAAAGGCAGGCATATAAAGAATATATCGCACCTTGTGGTAATATCAGCAGTAGAAAAATGCAGAACAACATTACACTCAAAAACCGTTAAGTTTAACGGACTTAATCTTATTAGCAGCTATAAAAAATGGTAACTACATGACAGAACTCAAAATCCCCACCCTGCGCACCATCGCCGCACTTTTTTTCGTCGCTCTGAGCTATTCAGCGCAAGCCCGTACTGTGATGACTATCACTTGTAATGAACCGAATGGGACGCGCACTGATTTCTATCAAGGCAAGTTTCAGGAAGAGCAAGATGGTTTTGCGGGTGTCACCCCTAAATTTATTTTTGATGATACAAAACCGCAGTTAGCAACTGCCCTTTATCAACCTGCTGCCGCTGCAAAGGAGATGGGTTTTAGAGAGTCCGTTGTCTTCAAAATCATTGTGCAGACCACTGAACAAATCACCATGGTTGCTACCCCTAATGACAAGAATGTTGTACAAATGTACTCGATTTTCCCCAAGCAGGGTATTGGCTATTTTTCCATTCATAGATACATGGCTGTTAAAGATGGCGAGGCAAGTACCGCAACGTTACTTGCAAAATGCAATATAGTGAAAAATTAAACAATGCCCCGTTCGAAAAGAGACTGTGAAAGTATTTATGTGGGAGAGGCTTTAGCCTCGAATGCGAGGCGAAAAGCCTCGCCCACATTATATAAAAACGATGACTTACAAAATTCAAAAATTGTTTTGTGAGTTATTTTTATAATATTTTCACAGCCTAAAAAGGAAGGAGAATTATTATTTGATTACCTGTTGTCCGTCTTTAAATTCACCTGCAATTTTTTTACCATTCGCCCGCGTTAATGTGCCTTTACCTTCCGCTTTATCATTTTTAAATTCACCGATATATTGGTCGCCATTTAAAAAAGATAATGTGCCTTGTCCTTCAGATTTATCGGCTTTAAATTCGCCGACATATTTATCTCCATTGGTATAAATTAATGTGCCTTGCCCATCACGTTGACCATTTTTAAACCCACCGTCATATTTATCCCCATTCAATATAGTTAGTGCGCCTTGCCCGTCATATTTACCATTTTTAAATGTGCCGACATATTTATCACCATTGGCATAAGTAAGCGTGCCTTGCCCATCATAATTACCGTCTTTAAAGCTGCCTTCGTATTTTTCGCCGTTAGCTAACGTTGCGACACCTTGCCCATCATGCTTACCATCTTTAAAACCACCTTCATATTTATCGCCATTGGTTAACATAAGCAAGCCCTGCCCATCACGTTTACCGCTTTTAAACTCACCGATATACTTATCGCCATTCGCTAATTTATGCTTGCCGTTACCATCTGGTTTACCCTCTTTAACCTCGCCTTCGTATTTATCGCCATTAGCGAGAATATAGATACCTTGTCCTTTAGGTTCACCATTTTTAAATTCACCTTCATATTTATCGCCATTGGCTAAACTCAGTATGCCTCTGCCATTAACACAATCGCCATCACAGCCATCGCCTGCAAGCACCGCATTATTGAATAAGAGTAGAGTAATAAAAATAATTTTTGGAACGCTGTTATTTATTATAGTCATGACAAAATACCTGAAAAATTAAACAGATTCTGTTTGCTGATGATGCAATGGAATCAAAAATCATGATTTTTGACTCCGCCTGTCAGCATTACTTTGTTTTTTACTATTATCAATTGATTAATCACAAAACTTGGGCGCATCACCGCCTTCTGTTTTTACCATCTCACAGCCCCGTTTGATTTCATCTTCAATCAGCGAACAAGCATTCTGATCGTTGCACGGTGGATGCGTCGCAGGAGAAATTTCCAAGCATTGTTTCACAAGAACCGCCGCCGCTTTTTTGCCTACTTCTTTACGGCAGGATACTGCTTCATCGGCAGCATTCGCTACTGAATTGATACTGAACGCTATCAGTGCGGCTGTTAAATACTTGATCATGGTTTTTTCCGATGGGTTAGGATATATTGAATTAAATGGTAGTGAAATAGAGCTACTAGCTAAAACATAGAATAATTTTATTTCATTCATGCAGAAGAATTTATCACGTCCTAAGCCAAACGCAATGCCTTTCAAAAAATAGCAGGTCAGAATAAGCACAGCCAAGTGATAGCGCAGGGTGGGCGTTTTTGACAATTCGCGGAGTTTGTCGGAAACACCTGTTTTCACTCGCGCTCAAACAGGCATCCCCGACCTATAAATCAATCCAAAAATGCCCTAATAGCCGCTATACCTTGCCCACCCGCGTGTTGTGCTGTTGTTAAATCAGCGAGGGTTTGACCACCTAGCGCGTACACAGGCACATTACACATACCAACCCATTCAGTGAATTGTGACCAGCCAAGCGGCGCGGTATCGGGGTGGGTTTGCGTGGCTAATACGGGGGCGAGTACCACAAAATCTACGCCGATGTGTTGGGCGTGCTGTAATTCTTGCAGATTATGACAGGACGCAGCCAGCCATTTAATCAGGGCAGGGCGGTGCTGTGTTGCCATTAAATCACGGCTGGTTAAATGCAGACCATCTGCTAAATCAGCGGCATTATGAACGACAGAATTGATGAGCAATAACGCGCCGTGTTCTTTGCACAATGAATACGCCTGTTTAATAAACGCATGACTCTGTTGCGAGGATAAATTTTTCAAACGCGCTTGTATCAGTTTCAAGCCATTAGCCAACAGCTTTTCCAGATTAGTGGTTAAGCGTGATGGGTCGCCGTCATCGAGAATGGCGTAATGTGGCGGCAGTTGCGCGGCGGTAATGATGGCATGATTTGCCGCTGGGAAAGCGTAATTTGTTAAATCGCTGGGATTGACCCATTGAATGGGTTGGTTTTCCGCACTGTGCGGTTCACCTGTAAAGTGGTCAACGGTGAACACTTGTAGCTGTACGGCTTTATCTGGGTATTGATGATTGATGGTGATTAACGGCGTGGCGTGTTGTACGTCTATGCCCAGTTCTTCCTTAAGTTCACGTTGTAACGCTTGTATGGCGGTTTCGTCAGCTTCGATTTTGCCGCCCGAAAATTCCCACAAGCCGCCTTGGTGACGCGCGTCATCACGCA
Organism: Methylococcales bacterium; assembly: GCA_030654015.1. Taxonomy (GTDB): domain Bacteria; phylum Pseudomonadota; class Gammaproteobacteria; order Methylococcales; family Methylomonadaceae; genus UBA4132. The sequence goes on from JAURYI010000058.1 coordinate 40,288, forward strand.
AGGCGATTAAAATTTGCCCTTGGGGGTTTTTGATTACGCCGACGGCTACGCGGGTTTGCATTATGTTCTCTCAAAATAGACCTGCGAGGTTTTTAAAACCTCGCAGGTTTTGGCGATTACGTCCGATATTCGGCATTAATTTTTACATAGTCGTAGGAAAAATCGCAGGTCAAAACCTCTTGGCTTGCTGTGCCGCGTCCTAATTTAACCGTCACGGTGATTTCCTGTTGATTCATCACCGCTTGTCCCGCTTCTTCGGTGTAGTCATCGGCACAACCGCCGTTTCTGACGATACACACGTCACCCAGATAAAGCTGCACGTCTTCCAGTACCATATTTTCCACGCCCGCACGTCCGACAGCGGCAAGAATCCGCCCCCAATTCGGGTCACTGGCAAAAAATGCGGTTTTTACCAGTGGCGAATGGGCGATAGTTTTAGCAACGCGCACCGCTTCTTCATCGTTGCTGGCATCTGATACTACAATGCGGATAAGTTTGGTCGCGCCTTCGCCGTCTCTGATAATCAGTTCAGCGAGTTGTTTACACACGCTCATCAGTGCGTCGGCAAATACAGGGTAATGTTCACTGTCGGCAGTGATTTCAGGCGCGACACTGCAACCACTCGCCATAATCACACAGGCATCATTAGTGGAGGTATCGCCATCAACAGTAATACGATTAAACGATTGTTCAACGGCTAACGCTAAACACTGTTGCAACAGCGGCTGTTGAATTTTTGCATCGGTGGCAATAAAACCGAGCATGGTCGCCATATTGGGCTGAATCATGCCCGCGCCTTTGGAGATGCCATTAAAGGTGATGGTTTCACCAGCGATAGAAATGGTTTTAGTCACGCCTTTAGGAAACGTGTCGGTAGTCATAATCGCTTTGGCGGCATTTGCCCAGTTGTCACTGCTAAGCTGAGCAATGGCGGCAGGTAACACGGCGGTAATTTTAGCAACGGGTAATAATTGCCCGATGACACCTGTAGAAAACGGTAACACCTGATTGGGTGCGTTACCCGCTAATTTAGCTAATTCCTCACAAGAGCTTAAAGCCGCCTGCATTCCCAGTTCGCCCGTTCCTGCATTGGCATTGCCTGAGTTGATTAAAAACCAGCGCGGCGCGTGTGCCAGATTGGCTTTTGCAACATGAACAGGTGCGGCACAAAACGCATTTTGGGTGAATACCCCTGCACAGGTCGCGCCTTCGACTGCGTGCAGCAATAAAATATCATCTCTGGCGGTTTGCTTAATACCCGCATTAGTTGTGCCTAGGGTAATGCCTGTAATACTGGGCATTATCGGGAAATCGCATTGTCCTACTGCCATTCGTTAATCCTCGTTTGGTTAATTATTTGTAGGTCAGAATAAGTCTACCCAAGCGTAGCGCAGGGTAGGCGTTTCTGACAATTCCGTAGTTTGTCGGAAACACCTGTTTTCGCTTGCACTCAAACAGGTTTATTCTGACCTACAGGAGTATTAAATTTTAAAAAATATCAGCACGTTATCAATTCGTTCAACGTCTGTTTTCATGCGTTCGCATTGGCATTTAAGCCAAGCTAACTGCTCGGTTTGTTGGCTCAGGGCAAACGGAAAAATAACTTCTATTTCTATTTGCCCATCTAAATAGTGAATTTTAAAGTCTTCTATCAGCGGCTTTATATCGGCTAAATAATCATCCAGTAACAACTTTACATCACGGCGGCACAGCGGGCTTTTTTCAAACAAACCTTCGTCGTTTTCAGCATCAACATGAACCAATACATCCATCACATCATCAAAACGGCTGATTAATTCATCACGCACTGCGTCACTGATACTATGCCCTTCCGATACGGTAATGCGCGGGTCAACAATAATATGCGCATCAATCAACGCATCTTCGCCCATTTGCCGTGAGCGTAATAAATGAATACCTTCCACGCCTTCAATAGCTAAAATAACAGCCCGAATTTCAGAGAGTTTGCGGGGCGGTAAGGCGGTATCGACCAGTTCTTTGATGCCTTGCATAATCAGATTGGCACCGATTTTAACCACCATCAACGCCACCACAATGGCGGCAATCGCATCGGCAAGCGGATAACCCAACAGCACTGCACCGATACCAAACAACACCACCACGGAGGAAATCGCATCACTGCGTTGATGCCACGCATTGGCTAATAACAGCTTAGAGCGGGTGACTTTGGCAATACGTTTGGTGTAATGATACAGCCATTCATTGACTAAAATGGAGACCACGACCACGCCCAAACTCATCACGTCAGGCGTTGCTAACTGTTCAGGTTGTTCCATGCGTTTCATCACTGACCACGCAATACCGCCGCCAATCACCAATAAACTGAGTCCCAAAATAACAGTGGCAATGGTTTCAAAGCGTCGATGCCCGTAAGGATGCTCGTGATCCGCCTCCCGACTGCCTAATCGAACCGCGACAATCACCAGAAAATCGCTTAATAAATCGGATAAGGAATGCACACCATCGGCAATCAACGCCGATGACTGCCATAACACACCAAAGCCGATTTTAAGTGCGGTTTGCGATACATTAATCGCCGCGCCGACATAACTGGCGCGGGCTTTTAATTTTCGCGCCTGCTCCATTTCACTAAGATCAGACATTACGAGCCCACTTCGATAACAATAATATATTCATAATCGTCAGTTGCCGTCGTTTCCAGCACTTTATGCCCATTAATACGACACCATGCGGGAATATCCTGCATCACGCCTGAATCAGTGCAAATGACTTCCAACTGATCACCGACTTGCAGTTGCTTGATTTTATCTTGGGTACGAATGACAGGCAGCGGACACAATAACCGCCGCGCATTGAGAGTTTCTTTCATCATAACTTATAGGGATTAGCGTGAGTGAGTCACATTTTAACGCACACGCAGGCAAAAATGTGAACACAACAACGTAATAATGACGCGCCCGACATTTTTATTCAGGCGAAAGCAGCTTTATTAATCCACCTGATAAGCAACACAAAATTGAATATCGCCTTCTTTACGACGCAATAAACCTTTCAAACCCAATGCTGAAATCGCCGATTTTATCGTTGCCGACTTTTCATAATTGTCCTGAATTTTTCGCGCCTCATCATGATCCGCACGATACATTTGTTGAGCTAATTTATGTAAGCCATGCGCCAAATTCAACGTAATAGACAAGGACACGGTGTTATCGGCAATCTCACCGAATGCCGATGATAGTGCGGCTCTTGTGATACGGACATTAATTTTTTCCTTTGTGCCATTCAAATCCGCTTGCTGTATATAATAAGTAAATAAACAATTATCAACATATAATATGGATGGTTCAATCGACCAGCGAAAAAATATATCCTGCTGGTTTTCAATTTTAAAATCAGTTTGTGTAAATAAAACAGCCAATGCGATTAATTCATTTTGCAACACGCTATTGTCTTTTATTTCAATCCAGCCATAAGGATGAAAAATAATATCTTCGCTGTGAGAGCTAAATATAAAGCCGCGATTATGTGCCGCCAAACCCCATAAAATAGCCTGTTGCCTTGCTGTTAAACACAAATCAATTATTTTTTCCTTACCCAATGTCCCTGCATATAATGGTTTATCAGTATGTTGTAATAAGGTTATCCCATATTTATGCGGCTTAAATAAATAACCGCTGGTAAAACTATCGGATAACACCATCAATTCCTTTTTTAACGCAGCTCTATCCTTATTAAAATCGTTAACCAACGCTTCGATATACGCCATTTTACCATCGGCTGTTATGCCTTTTTCTATTTCATCCAACGAAAACCAAACCAAACGATTATCGGCTGTTATTTTATCGTGTAAATGAATATAACCGGCCAGCGTCAACTTAATATGAAAAACATCCAGATAATATTCAGTAAACGCATGATTAGGCGCAGAACCCTGAACCTGCCGATACGGCTTTAAACTACGCCACAAGGTAAATGTATAATGAGTATCAAAAATTAATCCCGCTTCTTCCTTTAATTCCCGTTTTAAAGTCTCAGGCAATACGGCTTTAATATCACTATTACTGGACTGCACAGCCTGCAAACACCGATTTTTATTATCAGTAAAACCGACAATATCACGCTGATTTAACCGCCCGCCAACCAAACCATAATCCCCTGCTGTTTTATCAAAGCGTTTATGGGTATCTTCCCGTTGATAAAATAAAATCTTATCATTCAGTTTAATAATACTCCACGCCACATAAATATAACGAATCGGCGGCGCGTCACCACTCGCATGATAGTCAACCCGATTAGATTCAATATATCTTAATAAATCCCGCTGTGCATTTTTCTTATCATCCGCAATCCCTTGAGTATTCCAAAAATTATCCGCCAACAACCGAGATTCTTTATCACTCATTGCCGTTAATACCGACAACGCTAATAACTGCGCAGGAAAAGAAATAAAACACCATTCGCCTTTTTGCAAAGAATCAGTATTTAATACTGCCAAAGTATCCAGCAAGTTTTCAATTAAATTAACAGTATTTTCAGCAACAGCCTGATTAACTTGTTCTGAACACAGCACGTTAATTAAATCCTCACGTTTAACCGCGTAAAAATCGCCTTCTTCTTCGGCGTAGCGAGGTAAATAAGTAATAAGGGTTTTAATTAGCTGTGCCGACATTATTTATAACCTTTATTTTGCATTTTTCTCTACGTCACTAATGATTTCAGCTAAAAAAGCAGCGCGAATGTGTAAACTGGTTTGAGTTGGAATAGCGCGTAATAATTCCAATACTTCCGATTTTGAACGGGTTTGTTGACGGATAGCGCGGACTAAAACACCAAGCGTACCATGCGCAGTTACACCGAGGTTTTTTGCCGCAAGTTTGGCGGCGGTATCATCCGTCAAAAACAAGCTATTTTTAAATTCTAAGCATAAATGCAACGCTTCCTGCTCACCTGCGTGTAAAGTATAAAATGGGGTTAGTGCATTGACTTGTGGAGAAAAGTATTCAGCGCGGTGACGAATTAAATTCACTTTTGTATGAAGCAAGGCTTGCGGACGATGGTGTTGCACTTCATGCCAAACTGTTTCTGGAACAATTACTATGTCAAAATCAGAAATAAGTTCAAGACTATTTAATTCATCTAAATGAATAATGGGCCCCGCATCAGCAATAACAATTGTTTTAGTCTTTTCCATGCAAGCCCCAGTCAATATCTTCTCGAATCAACTGCTCATTAATAATTTGTTGGTGTGATTCTAAATAGCGGCGCATGGCTTCTATAATTAGCGCATCCATATTAACAATCCAACCTTGCTCAACCATATTTTGTGCTTGCTGCCAAAGTTGATCGGGTATTTCAGTTTTTACAAGTGTAGTCATGATAATTAGCCTTATGAAAAACTACGGCTATAAATATGCCGTGCTAATTCAAATAGATAAGGTGCTTTTTTACGGTAATCAAACTCTTCAAACGTTATTTCTACTTTTCCCATTCTTACATCTACACGAGGATAAGAGTTAATTAGCCAAAACATTTGATAAAGTAATTTATCCAATAATACTTTGTCTTTTCTAAGCTCTGAGTTACTTTCCTGAATATTATTGGCTAATGCAGGGAAGCGAAACGCATCTTTAATAATTTTTTCGCTGGCTACCTTGTTTTGAAGGTTGCAATAAGCCTTTTTAATGTCCAGAGCAATTAACTTATTTTTATTTTGATTTTCAAAAGTTTCTTTTGTTAAATTCTCACCAGAAAACAGTTTAAATAGTATTTCTTCGTAAGTTTTCTTTACCTCGTAAAAATTAAACATAATTCGCATATTAATCATAAATAAATAAGCGATTATTTGTTCATCAACGGCATTAAATACGGTTGAATTATGGGTTATCCAGTTACGAGTGCTTTTCATAATCCACGCTAAACCTCTTATTTTTTTCGGTTCTGTTGCTTCCCATTCGTGCGTTAATGTTCTGATAAAGAGTTTGTACAAGGTCGATTTATCAACTGGTTCACGCAAGGGTAAAAAATTGGCTAACACGTCTAAATAATTATGGCTATCTTCAAGGCTAATTTTCTTTTCAGATTCTTCAATAAAGCTATTAAATAACAGTTTATTTTCAGCATTAATGAAGTTTTTTAAACTGTGACAAGCTTCAATAATTCCACGCCTTAATATTGCATAAGAGGATTGTTGTGCTGTTAGCCAATCTCTTAATTTTATATAATCTGCATCTATTTTTTCAAAAACAGTGACTTTCGGCATATAAATTTCAGTACACTTATTTTCAAATCCTTTTACTGTGCTAGTTTCCGCAGTCATAAAGCACATTATCTCGGCAGGTATACCTAAATGAATTAAATCATTAAAAATATAAAATCCTCCATTTTCGTGAAATTTTCTTTTATCGGTGTAATATTCTGGAATATCTTTGTCTAAATCAACGTGTTCGCCATTGTCTAAACGAACGTCAATAATAATGGCATCAATTTCATTGAGAATGGCATGATTTTCTTTAAATTCTTCATAATCAAAATAATTACGGCATAAATAAATGGTATGCAGACTTTTTTGTTGTGTGCAAAATTCATTTAAATCAGATGGCTTCGTTTTCAGGCTAAATAAGTCATTATCCCACGCATCAAAACTTAATAAATTACCAAACATTTGATTTAAAATATTTTTTCCTGCTTGCAAACCGCCAAAGTCTTCAATCCAAAGTATATTCATATTTTAGCCTTCTAATAAGTTTTTATGGAGTTTTAATTCTGCGCTAAACAGTTGTTCATTTGCAGTGCAATTAAATTGAGCGTGTTCGCCTAATAATTCAATCAGGCGATTAATAAAAGCAAGTCCTTTATGTGTGCCAGCTAGTTGGCTGTTAGCATTAGCTTTGCAAGCATTGCTGACGCTGAAAATGTAATATTCTGCATCTATATACCAATTAATTTGAATTTTTCCTGTGCCGCCCCAGTATTTTAAAGCATTAAGGATTAATTCTGAGCTGATAGCAAACATCAGTGAGAATTTAATTTGATTTGCGCCAAATTGCGCGGTACTTTTTTCAATATTGACTTCAAGCGCGGTTATGGATTGAAGCCAATGATAGAACTTTTCTACATCTTTTTGATTTACGTCCAACGGTAAAACCTGTTCAATAAAGGCTTTGCGGGTGGGTTTAATTAATTCGCCTTGATTGTTTATCAGTTTGCGTAAACCTGTGGCATCCTCCATAAAGATGATACGGTTGAGTGATTGGCGCAAAGCTGAGGCAATAAACCATTCAGGCGTTGCATCACCTGCGTTGTCTTGTTGCCAAGCGCGTTTAAATTCTTCGGTATCGTAAATGGATTGTTTAAAGGTATCTATTAAACAATCGGTTAAGGTGATGGTTGAGAATAAAGCGGCAATTTCGTTAATCGCTTCATAATGTTTTTGATTTTTTTCGTAGTCTTCGCTACCTAATAAACGAATGGCTTGTCTGAGAGATTCGGGGGCGGTTGCGAGGGCATTACGCATGGTGTGGGTGAAGAAAGAGAGCATTTCTTTTTCTTTTTCGTGTGCTATTTTATTAGCTTTTTTTGTTTCTTCTATTTGTAACTCAATCTTTTCTGCATTATAAATTGATTTTAAATAATCTTTTTTATACTCTATTTCTATAGTGTCTTCCATGCTATCATCATTATAAATATAAAATGCTTTATTAATATATTCTTCTGCTTTTTCATATTTGTTATTTGAAACAGAGACGTTACTTGCCAAAATATAAAATAGCTTTTTATGCTCTTCTGAATCAGAAAACTTAGCAAGAAGATAGTATTCGTTATTTTCGGATTCTTCACAATCATTGTTACTTAATTTATTAGCTATATTAAAATCTTCGTTAGCTTTTGTAAAGTCACGCAGATTTAGATAACAGTTTCCACGCTTTATATAAGCTTCGCAATTATTAGGCTCTTGTTCAATAGCCTTATTAAAGCAATACAAAGCAGTTTTCCACTCTTCTTGCTCATAAAAATTTAATCCAAGCTCATAATTATCAAAATCACAATTTGTTTCGATACTTTTTACTTTCCCTTTTTCATCCAAATTAACCTGTATATAAGGTTTTGTCGCTGTTTTTTCTTTTTCATGATTTTTCATGATTTTGTTCCTATTTTATAAAAACGCTAAAAACATTATAACACCGCATAATATTAGAACCGATGCCATCCAGAACCACCGCATTTACGACAATCAACTTCAAAATCTCCGCTGCCGTCACATTTACTGCATGGCACAGTAAATGTTCCTTTACCACTGCATCTTCGGCATTCAACTTCTTTGATGTAATTTCCTGTCCCATTGCAACGATTACATGATTTTGAATTGCGCGTTCCAGTACTCTGACAGGATAAACAAGGCTTTGCTGGTAATTTGAAAATTCCAGTCCCCTCACAATTTCGACACGTCCCCGTAAAAGTACCCGTACTATCGCATTTTTTGCAATCAAACGTCTTTTTTCCTGAGCCATTACAACTAAAGCACGTTCCATAGCTGTTAATTGGGCTAATGCAGTTTTTGAACGTAGTTCTGACACGATTTTGGTCACGTTTAGCGCGGTGGCTGTAATTGTTTCTTTCAAATAACGCGCCAAGTAACGTAAAAAAAAGTCCCATAAAAAGCCTCATGATTGATTGCGGATGTTACGCACCGATTTTTTAAAATCAGTGGGTTACAATTTTATTCAGTTTTAATCCCTTCGGCACAGGAAAATGTTTCAGAGGGATTACTGCCGTTACCACTTTATAGAATAGAAAGTGCCACCCAAATTCCAATAAAAATATATAAAGGTGCGCCAATGTCGGCTATAACGTTTGCTACCGTAAAAACTGCTAGTACGCCTACTACGATTTTCATCAATGTTTCCTTGTTTGTTTTGAAGTTGGGTATAGCTTAGCCCTTTGTGTTTCGAGTCTAAACAGAGTGAATCGGTTGCGCTGGTCTTCGTCGGTTTCCAGCCACGCTTTATGCTGTTTGGCTATCGCTGAAAATAGCGGGGCTTTGGGTAAGCCTTGCAGACTCATTAGGTCGGTGACGCTGCGGGGTTTGCCTGTGTCTATTTTGCCGAATGCGGCTTCGTCTTCTATGCCTTTGATGATGACGGTTTGAAAGGCTTTGCCTGTGTTGACACACGCGGTTAGGCGGTGTTGTCCATCGAGTAAGCGTCCCGATTTTGAAAAGGCGATGGTTTCGCCATTGAGCATCCATTCATCATTTTTTAGTGCGGTGCTGAGCATTTTGACGTGCGCGGGTTTTAACGGGCGGTTGTCGTGGTTGGTGGTGGCTAGCAGATGTTTTGCCAGTTCGGGGGTGATTTGTGCCACGCCTGTTTGTATGCTGGTTGTTATGAATTCGATTGTGTCCATTTTCATCACCCTGTGTTATTTGTTGTTTTCTCTGTTGTTGGCGATATTATAGGGCTGGCGTTATGGCTTGTAATGTGAGGGCTGTAGGAGATTTTTAGGGGTTTTCGGTGTTTGTGGTTGTGTTGTAAGTGGCTTTTGGTCTGGGCTTTAAGCGGGTTAATGGCTTTAAAATCAGTGCGTTGTTTGTGGGAAGGTTGTGGGAGGAATTTAAATCGTCTGCGGCTTTCTGTGTGTTGGTACGTTATGGTGCGATAATACGCGACCATTATTTTTATAGGATTACAGTATGTGGTTTAAAAATCTGAGTATTTTTCGCTTAACGGAGGCGTTTACTTTATCGGCTGAGGAGTTGGAGGAAAAGCTGGAGGTGGTGGCGTTTCGTCCTTGTGGGTCGCATGAGGATTTTTCCTTGGGCTGGGTGTCGCCTGTCGGTAAGACTGCGCCGCTGGTGCATAGTGCGAACGGTTTTATGATGATTTGCACTAAGAAAGAGGAGCGGGTATTACCTGCATCGGTTTTAAATGAAATGATGCTGGAAAAAATTGCTGAAACGGAAGAGGCAGAAGGGCGTAAATTATCCAAAAAAGAACGCACGGCGATTAAAGATGAGCTGATTTTTGAGTTGTTGCCGCGTGCGTTTACTTTTTCGCGCAAACTTTATGCGTATATTGATGTGCAGGGTGGTTTTTTGGTGGTGGATTCTGCGTCTGCCAATAAAGCAGAAGATTTGCTGAGTTTATTGCGTAAATGTTTGGGTTCGTTGCCCGCTGTGCCGCTGAATACCGTGGATAAACCGATTGCGACCATGACAGAGTGGTTGTTAACGCAAGAAACACCTAAGGATGTGACGATTGAGGATGAATGCGAGTTACGCTCTCCTGAGGAAGCGGGCGGGGTGATTCGTTGTAAACGTCATGATTTGTCGTTGCCTGAAATTAAAAATCATCTGGATATTGGCAAGCAGGTGATTAAACTGGCAATCAATTGGGAGGATCGCTTGAGCTTTATACTGGATGAGAATTTATCGGTTAAGCGTTTGAAATTTTTGGATTTGGTACAGGATCAGGTGACTGATACTAATGCAGATGATGAAGCGGCGCGATTTGATGTGAATTTTTCGATTATGTCGTTGGAATTGGCGAATTTTATTCCGCGTCTTTTAGAGATATTCGGTGGGGAACTGAAAGCATAAAAAAAGCCCAGTGACTTTCGTCACTGGGCTTTTTCATGCCGTTAAGCAATGAGAAATTATTTTCTCATTGTTTTTGCGAACATTGCATCCAATTTGCTGTTAGTTTCTTGAGCATATTGAGCCGCACGGTTAGCAGCAGCTTCAGCAGAAGCAGCTTGAGCAGAAGCTGAATCAGCAGCTGATTTAGCAGATGCAGCGTCAGAAGAAGCTTGTGAAACTGAAGATTTCAAACCATCAATTTGTGATTGTAAGTTAGCGATGTCGTCGTTAGTAGCACAACCAACAACTAAGCTAGCAACCATAGCGATCATAGTTAATTTTACGATTTTTTTCATTTTTATTTACCTTGTTTTTGAGAGTTATATGAACATAAAACTGGGATTAATTTACCACTATTTGCCGTATTTTTCCAATTTTATTTTATTTTTACTACTGTTCCCGTATCCAACCATTGGCTTAGATGATCGATTTGAGTGTTAGTCAAGGCGATACAACCATGCGTCCAGTCAAATGCTTGGTGAACTCTTTCGTCCCCCGCACCTATACCATGTATGCCTATTTGCCCACCTAATGGTGTATTTTGTGGCGGTATCTGGTTAGATTGATGCGCGGTAACAATGCTGTAATAGTCAGTTTGACTAATTACACCACGCTTCAATGCGATTTCCGCATCTTGCGTAGACGGATAGGTTAAACCAAAAAATTTACGAAAATTACTTTTTTCGCCAACCCAGCCAATTCTATAATTACCGTAGGGCGTAATATCATCACCACGATGCCCTTTTAAGCCTGCGCCTTTTCGCCCGATGGCAATGCCACTGAGCGTTTCCAGCGTCTGCTCACCTTGTTTTACTTCAATTTTATGTGCTTTGGTGTCCACTAACAACCAAATAGAGCTATCTGCATAACTCGGAACATGACTGCTTACACTCGCAGGTGTATTACTGCTCACAGTCGCAGGTTTATAAACACTCACATTCGCGGGTACATGACTGCTTACAGCCGCAGGTGCATAACTACTTACTACGCTCGCGGGTGTATGACTCATCACACTAGCAGGTTTATAAACACTTACATTCACGGGTGTATGACTGCTTACAGCCGCAGGTGCATAACTACTTACTACGCTTGCGGGTGTATTACTCATCACACTAGCAGGTTTATAACCGCTCACATTCGCGGGTACATGACTGCTTACAGCCGCAGGTGCATAACTGCTTACTACGCTCGCGGGTGTATTACTCATCACACTAGCAGGTTTATAACCGCTCACACTCGCGGGTGCATGACTGCTTACAGTCGCAGGTTTATAACCGCTTACATTCGCAGGCGCGTAATTACTGACACTCGCAGGTGTACGACCGAATAAATTTGCTGGAACACGGCTGTCCGCATTCACCGCAAAAGAGAAAAAACCACAACATAATAATATACAAAATCGTAACATAATTAAAATCTACACTGTAAAAGAGTTTTGGTGTACTTTATCCACCACGTTAATTGTCGCACTAAGGATTAAACATGCAAATAGAAACTATCACCACTCGACCCTACTCCGACCAAAATCCAGGTACTTCTGGACTGCGAAAAAAAGTTAAAGTGTTTCAACAGTCTGGTTATTTGGAAAATTTTGTTCAATCAATTTTCGACTCCCTAGAAGATAGTACCGCAAAGACATTAGTTCTGGGCGGGGACGGTCGCTATTTTAACCGAGTAGCGATACAAATCATTATTAAAATGGCCGCAGCTAATGGTTTCGGTAGTTTAATTATAGGACAAGGCGGTCTACTGTCTACGCCAGCGGCTTCACATATCATTAGAAAATATCAGGCATTTGGCGGATTAATTTTATCAGCCAGCCATAATCCCGGCGGCCCTGACGAAGATTTTGGTATTAAATACAATTCTGGTAACGGCGGCCCCGCTCCTGAAAAAGACACTAATGCGTTTTATGCGCGTAGCCAAGTCATTGATAATTATAAAATAGCCGTCATGGATGATGTCGATTTAGACACGGTCGGCACGCAACAAATTGACGGTTTTAACATTACCATTATTGATCCTGTTAGTGATTATGCCGAATTGATGGAGTCGATTTTTGACTTTCCATTATTAAAACAAAGCATCAGCTCTGGCTACATCACTTTATTATTTGACGCTATGAGTGCGATTACAGGGCCTTATGGGAAGCGAATTTTAGTTGATATGCTGGGCGCAAGCCCTGAATCGGTGATTAATGCCGAACCCTTAGAAGATTTTGGCGGTCATCATCCAGACCCTAATCTGGCGCACGCCCACGAACTTGCCGAACGGATGTTCAGTGCCGATGCCCCCACATTTGGCGCGGCTTCCGATGGTGACGGCGATAGAAACATGATTACTGGCAGCCAGATTTTCGTTACACCCAGCGACAGCTTGGCGATTATGGCGGCCAATGCGCATTTAATTCCCGCCTATAAAGCGGGCTTAAGCGGCGTTGCCCGTTCCATGCCCACCAGCCAAGCGGTAGACCGTGTGGCGGCGAGTTATAACATTCCTTGCTACGAAACGCCTACAGGCTGGAAATTTTTCGGTAATTTGCTGGATGCGGGCAAAATCACATTATGCGGTGAAGAAAGTTTTGGCACAGGTTCAAACCACGTCCGCGAAAAAGACGGCTTATGGGCAATTTTATTCTGGTTGAATTTAGTCGCCAAAAGACGGCAATCGGTCGCTGATATTGTTCACGAACACTGGCAAAAATTCGGACGCGATATTTATTGCCGTCACGATTATGAAGCGGTAGAAACACCGATAGCGAATGGTATTGTCGAGTTTTTGCGTGGTCAATTGCCCGAATTAGCAGGCAAAACTTTTGGTGAATATACCGTAAAATTTGCCGATGAATTCAGCTATCACGATTCCATAGACGGCAGTGTCAGTAATAATCAAGGCATCCGCGTCGGTTTTACCAACGGTTCACGAATTGTATTCAGACTGTCAGGTACAGGCACAGTCGGCGCAACCTTACGCATTTATCTGGAAAAATTTGAACCCGATGCCACTAAACATGATCAAGATGCCCAAGTGGCGTTAGCGGATTTGATTGAACTGGCAGAGCAGTTTTGCCAAGTGAAACAACGCACGGGCAGAACTGAGCCTAACGTTATCACTTAATTTTTTCCACGAAAATCACGAAAGGCACGAAAAAAGTTCGTAGGTCGGGTTAGCGATAGCGTAACCCGACAATCACCGTAGATTAATGTCGGGTTACGGCAAGCCTAACCCGACCTACTCACTCATTTAAACCATGACAGACTCTGAAAAGTTACTCAATCTTGAAAGCATAAAGAATGAAATTAATAAAGCTCAAGAACATTATCCTACTTGCGACTGCGAAAATGTTGAAATTCGAGCAAGACACTTTGGAACAGGTGTTCATTATGTAAATCAATGTCTTCAGTGTGGCGAGCAACGAGGTAGTTCAATTAAGCGTGAGGTCGCCCTATCAAACCAAAGCATCTCAAAAATACTTCCATTCGACCCTCAGATAAAAGAAGCATGGAACGCAAGAAAACAGTCATATACGGAAACCATTAGGGCAATGCAAGCGAGGTACAATCAACTTCACACAGATATATTTGGAGAAAATACTGATATTGTATTCTTTCAGAAACAACAAGAACTACGCGAAATTGCAAAAATCAATTTAAAAGAAGCCATCAAATCAGTAGTAGAATCACAAGGAGCCGAGCGGGCAATAATATTACTCACAGCTGAATTGTCATCCATAAAACGAGAAAAAATTTCTATTCTTCGTCAAACTACAGATAGATTCCAGAGCGAAGATGAATTAAAAGAATGGTTTATTTCAAATTTTTCTCAAGATTTTTTTATTAAGTCAGAAGTTAAAGGAATTCATTTAGCAGAACAAATTAATGTTCGGATTGATTTTTTATTACAAGCAAAACAGCACTTAATCAAAAATGGGTTTACATCTGAATTATTCGGTATTGAGGTAAAATATTTATCACAAGAAAATAGTTTTACAAGAAAAGCATCACGAAGTCTATGGCAAACAATAAGCTATAATGATTCACAATTTGACACAAAAATTGGATATTGTAAGCCGAAATTTTGTTTGCTTTTTTCTAATTTGTCATTAGAGAACGAAGTTAAGTTGTTAAATGAATACGATCACGATATTTGGCGTGCAATGATTCATGTGGCTAATCATGCAAGAGTGGGTCAACTCAAAATTAGAGGTACAAAAAATAATTTCCTCGGCTGGAATATTGTATTCAGTGACACGACATATTTTTCTTGTCGAAAAGTTAATAGTGACTTTGAATACAGAAAATCAAAAGAGGATTTAATTCACAAAGTTCGAGTTGGTAGCTTTTAAAAACTGCTTACTTTCAAAGTGAGTAGGTCGGGTTAGACTTGCCGTAACCCGACCATTTCAAACTTAAAGCTCTACATGATGCGCAATATCATGCAGCGTACAAATCAACAACACCCCCGCCGTAATCAACGCAATCTGCTGTAATGAAGTTTTAGTATCGGTTTTTTTGTGCAGAGACGGAATTAAATCGGCAACGGCGATATAGATAAAACTCGATGCGGCTAATGCCAGAAAATACGGCAAGCTGTCGTGCAAATCTGCCAAACTGAAATACGCTAATACGCCGCCGATGACGGTGGTTAAACTTGCTAGTACGTTATAAAACAACGCCTTGCCTTTGCCGTAGCCGCTTTCTAATAAAATGGCAAAATCGCCCACTTCTTGCGGAATTTCATGCGCGGCAACGGCTAAGCTGGTGACGATACCTAGCTGCACATCGGTTAAAAATGCCGCGCCAATCAGTACGCCATCGACAAAATTGTGAATGCTGTCGCCGATAATAATTAACGCGCCAGCGGATTTACTGACTCCGTGATGATGCCCATGTTCGTGTTCGTGACTATGGTCGTGTTCATCGTCGTAAGCCGCGCAATCGCCAAAATGGCAATGTCGCCACACCAATAATTTTTCCAGTACGAAAAATCCCAGTATGCCGACTAAAATCGTGCCTGACAGTGTTTGAAACTGTTCAGGTTTCACGGCTTCAAAGGCTTCGGGAATCAAGCCCCAAAAGGCAACAGCCAATAACGCACCAATCGCAAAACTAATGCCGTGCGGTAACACGGCGTTGCGTTGCGCATCGGGCAATAATAAGAAAATACCAGCCGCCAGTACGCTTAATACACCACCGACAGCGGTAAAAATAATAATATAGATCAGTAAATGCACAGTCCTTATGTTCTCCAGATAAGTGTTGCCATACGTCCTGTTTGGGTGTCGCGACGATAGGAATAAAAACGTTCTTGTTCAGTGACGGTGCAAAAATCACCGCCATACACGGCATGAATACCCAGTGCCGCTAATTCAATTCGCGCCAGTTGGTAAATATCGGCTAAGTATTTGTTATCGCTGGTGTGCGTAAAGGCAGGGGCAAAGGCGGCAGATTTTGCCAGAAATGCCTCGCGTACTTCCGCGCCCACTTCAAAACACGCCGCGCCAATGGCGGGCCCTAGCCAGACTAACACCTCAGTGGTCGCTAAGGCGTTGACAGTATTGGTGATAATACCTGCTAATAAACCGCGCCACCCTGCATGAATGGCGGCGATTTGTTTGCCGTCAGTGGAGCAGATTAATAGCGGCAAACAATCGGCGGTCATAATCGCACACACTACGCCTGCTACATTGCTATAACTGGCATCGGCTTGTTGTAGCGTGTTGTTTTGCGCGGCATTGATAACAATATCGCTGTGTGTTTGTTCCAGCCACACGGGATCGCTGGGTAACGCCAACATGGTTTTTATGCACTGCCGATTTTCACTGACACACGCCGCCTCATCGCCGACGTGGGTCGCAGGATTCAGGCTGGTGTATGGCGCGACACTCACGCCGCCCGTGCGTAGTGTCGTAGCGGCGTGAATGTTGGCAGGTGCAGGCCAATCAGGAGTGATCCAGTGTTTATTCTTGTTCATTTTCAGCGAGGGCGGCAAGTAAACGCACCATATCATCAGGCATGGGTTGTACCCATTCCATGTATTCATCGGTGACGGGATGTTGTAAACCGAGCTTTTCGGCGTGTAAGGCTTGGCGTTTAAAACTGCGCAGTTCTTTTTCCAGTTGTTCACTGCAATTAGCGGGCATTTGAAAGCGTCCGCCGTACATCGGATCGCCTAATAAGGGGAAGCGAATATGCGTCATGTGGACACGGATTTGATGGGTGCGTCCTGTTTCCAATTTGACGCGAATCAGGGTATGACGGGTAAAGCGATGCACCACACGGTAGTGAGTAATGGCTTCTTTGCCCGCATCACGCACCACATAACGTAAACGGTCTTGCGGGTGTCTGCCGATAGGCTCATCAATCGTACCGCCTGCGGTCATGCGCCCACGGCAAATCGCCAAGTATTCACGGGTGATGGTGCGTTCTTGTAGTTGTTGGGTCAGGCTATGATGCGCTTGCAAAGTTTTGGAAATCATCAACAAGCCGCTGGTGTCTTTGTCTAGGCGGTGAATAATACCGCCTCTGGGCAAAGTTTCCAGACTGGCATCATGATTGAGCAGGGCATTTAATAATGTACCGTTCCAGTTACCTACCGCAGGGTGTACCACCAAGCCCGCAGGTTTATTGACGATGAGTATGCTGTCATCCTCAAATACGATGTCCAAAGGGATAGGCTCAGGTTCAGCATGAATCACCACTTCGGGTTCAGCATCGAGGGTAATCACTTCACCACCGTCTATTTTATCTTTCACTTTCAGCGGTACACCATTCACCTGCACACGCCCAGCTTTCACCCATGTTTGTAATTTACTGCGCGAATAATCGGGAAATAGTTCCGCAAGCACCTGATCCAAACGCATTCCTGCCATTTCGTAAGGTACTTCTTCCATTAATTTTGTCATAACAAGTCTTCTGAATAACCCATAGTTAAGTTATACTCACACGATAAACAGCCATTTATTCGGCGAGAAAACTTCTAATGTTACAACGTGTCATGAGCATCATGCGATTAATTTTAATAAAATTTTTATTTATTGGCTGTTTAAGCCTTGCACTTTCAGGCTGTGGAACGCTGGATACTTTAGGCAATATGTTTTCAGGCGGCTCTGATTCCAGTGAGGATGAGTACGTTGGTTGGGATGTGCAGAAGTTCCGTAGCGAAGCCAAAGCCGCTGTCGATGCGGGCAGTTACGACAAGGCGGTTAAACTCTACGAAGCCATTCAAACACGTTATCCTTTCGGTGACACTGCCGCACAAACCGAACTGGATTTAGCCTACGCTTATTACAAAGCAGGTAAGCATGAAGAAGCCGTCGCCACCGCCGATCGGTTTATCAAAATGAATCCGCGCAGTGCAGGGGTTGATTATGCCCTCTACTTAAAAGGGCTGGCAAATTACAATCGCGACATCGGTTTTATTGACCGCTTTTTGCCTACAGATACCTCACAACGGGATCAAAATAAAGCACAAACTGCTTACAATAATTTTAAAGAACTCATTACGCGCTTTCCTAACAGTCGATACGTTGCGGATGCCAAACTGCGGATGATAGCTCTTAATAATAATTTAGCCATGCACGAAGTGCATATTGCCCGTTATTATATGAAGCGCAAAGCCTTCGTCGCCGCAGCAAGCCGTGCATCGGATGTGGTTGAACGCTATCAAGGTACACCTGCTGTTCCTTATGCCCTGCAAGTTATGCAGGAAGCCTATACTGAGCTGGGTATGGCGGATTTAGCAAAGGATGCAGCACGGGTTTATGATCTTAATTATCCCAATGGCCCGCCTGTTACCGAACATAAAGATGCCACGGCTTCACATCAAGTGTGGGATTTTATTGGACTGGAAAAATAATTAGCTGTTACCGATCAGAACTATCAGCATTAAAATAAATCTGTTATTTTTATGACTGCCAGTCCTTTAAAAGACTGGCAGTCATTCATGTGGCTGTAACAGGTTTAACCCATTACCAAATGACGATACTTAAGATTGTAATTTAGAAATATCCGCACAAGTTAAAAACTGCTCAGACAACAGATTGAGCAATGCCAAACGATTGGCGCGTAATTCCACATCATCACACATCACCATCACGCTATCAAAAAACGCATCAACATCATTACGCAACGCCGCTAAGCGGGCTAACGTCGCGCTGTAATCGTGTTGCGCAAGCAGTGGCGCAATATCAACAGCAGATTGCTTCGCACTGCTTAATAATTGCACTTCAGCGGCTTCGACTAACGCGCCGATAGTTGCAGCGGCAGGTGATTCGGATTTTTTCAGGATATTGCGGATGCGTTTATTGGCGGCGGCTAGGCTTTCAGCTTCGGGTAATTGGCGGAAGGCTTTTACAGCGGCTAGGCGTTGCATGAAGTCTAAGGGATCAGCGGGTTTAACGGTCATCACTGCATCAAACTCATCGGCACTGTAGCCTTTATCTAAGCAATAGCCTTTTAAACGGTCAAACACGAAATCAACTACCGCTGTTTCGGTATTTTCCACGTCAAAGCTGTGCGTGAATAGCGACAATGAAAATTCGATAACCTTGCGAATATCCAGCGTTAAATCATTTTCAATCAGTGTGCGTAATGAACCCAACGCGGCACGGCGTAAGGCATAGGGGTCTTTATCGCCCGTGGGAATCAAACCTGCACTAAAAATACCTGTCAGCGTGTCGATTTTTTCGGCAATCGCTAGAATTTGTCCTGTGGTACTGCTCGCCGTTGGACTGCCTGATTGTTTAGGAAAATACTGTTCTTCCAATGCCCACGCCACTTCGCTGGCTTCACCTTCTGCTAAGGCATAATAACGCCCCATGATGCCCTGTAAATTGCCAAATTCACCGACCATTGAAGTCAATAAATCGGCTTTCGCTAATAACGCGGCACGTTTTGCCAGTTCTACATCGGCATTTAAATGCTGAGCAATAAATTCAGCCAGTTTAATCACGCGGTGGGTTTTATCTGCCACTGTGCCGAGTTTTTCTTGAAACACGATGTTCGATAAACTCAACACCCGTTCAGCTAACGTTTGCTTGCGGTCTTGATTCCAGAAAAATTCGGCATCCGCTAAACGCGGTGTTACCACGCGCTCATTGCCTTGTTGTATGGATTCAGGGCGCGTGCTTTCGATATTACTAAAGGTAATAAAATGCGCCAACAAACCGCCGTCGGCATTTTTCACAGGAAAATATTTTTGATTAGTCTGCATGGTGGTAATCAACACTTCCGCAGGCAATGCCAAAAAGCGGTCATGAAAACCGCCTGTAATCGGCACAGGAAATTCATTCAGCGCGGCGATTTCTTCTAATAAATCGGCTTCAATATGCGCGATACCGCCGACATTTGCCGCAGCAGATGTTGCCGCGTCTTTAATAATGGCTTTACGTTGTTCAATATCAGCAATGACTTTGCCTTGCGTGTACAAAATATCCGCGTAATTTTCAGGCTTATCAATGCTGACAGAATGCGGCGCGTGAAAACGATGTCCTTGTGTAGTCGCGCCCGTTTGCAAGCCTAAAATTTCCGTTTCAATGACTTTATCGCCATACAGTAACACCGCCCAATGCACAGGACGGACAAATTCAGTGGTAAAACTACCCCAACGCATCCGTTTAGCAATCGGCAGATTGGCAATACTGGTGCGAATAATATCGGCAATCAGCTCTTCAGTATTCTGCCCTTTAACGGCTTGCGTATAAGACAGCCATTCGCCTTTATCGGTTTTCAAGCGTTCCAATTGGTCAAATGTCGTACCGCAACTGGTCGCAAAGCCTAACGCCGCTTTACTTGGGCTTCCGTCTGGTGCAAATGCCGCTTGTATCGCAGGGCCACGTTTTTCAACCGTTTTATCAGGTTGTGAACTGGCAAGGTTTTCAATAAACACCGCTAAACGTCTGGGGGTGCAGTAGGCTTTACTGGCAGTAAAACCCAATTCAGCGGCGTTTAAACCCTGCACGATGCCATCTAATAAGGCATTGCTGAGTTTTAATAAAGTTTTAGGGGGAAGTTCTTCTGAACCTAATTCAAAAAGTAAATGTTGTTGGGTCACGATGCGTTGCCTATATTTATTAATATTGTTTTGTCTGCTTTGTAAGGATTCTTAATTAAATAATCTGTCCATGCAAATAACAGTGTTATACCTTGAGCGTTATTTTCCTTTAAAGCTCTAAATAAGGATTTAAATCTGTAATCATCTTTGCTAGTAGCGGGTTTTGACTGTTTTTTAAGTTCTTCGATATTATTTGAAAGATTATAATCTTCCAGAGATAAATTAACTTGTAGACATTCAGCTAGTAACCATTTTTCAAGCACTGGATGTAGTATTAGATAATGATGTTTTTTTGGATGTAGTTTATGTCTATATAGCTCTACATTATATTTAACGGTTACTAATTCAAATTCATTTAAATAAGGTGGAGCTTTTTTATCTTTGTCTAAAATACCTACAGCGAAATCATCAATCAATTTTTTACTTTGCATTGCCTTTGTTACAGACGTACAGCATTTTTGATGGTTGTAACCTATTTTTGTTGGCAACAAAGTTTCCATTAAATTCGTATCGAGAAAACACTCAGGAAGAATATGATTATCCATCATGACGCGTAAATCGCTCATAATTAAAAAACACATCTATACCATAATCATATACTTCATTCACTTCATCATCCGTTAAACGATTAATAACCGTTTGCCCGTCTTTAAAATCAGCGATAAAAATCGCTAATTCTTTGCGTGTCTCTTCTGTTTCTAAAAAATCATTCAATACATAAGGACTATGCGTAGCAATGAAAAACTGATTGCTAGTTGAATTAATGACATCTTGAGTGAAGTGGGCAATGTAGGGCGGAAAACAATGCGCTTCGGGTTCTTCAAATAGAAGAATTGAATCTTTATTTGAAGCGATAGCTGTTTTGAAAAAAATTACTCTTTGTAAAGTATCTGCTATTGAATGGTAGGGTAATAAAAAAACAGCTCCGCCACTTATTTCTTTCATTACTTTTAAAGAGTCGCTGGTTTTATCAAAAACAAGCTTTAATCCGTAATCTGAAAACAAATTTGAAATTTCTTTTTTTAAGTTTGGAAGCGTTTGAATTATATTAAATAAATTTCCTCCAAATGGAGAAATTAAATTTGTAATATTTTGTGAATGATAATCAAAGTTTGAAATAAATTTATATTGTTTGACATTGTCTTCAAATAACTCATCATTATAATACATACTTATATATAATTTATCATCTACCTCTATATCCACAATGGTATAATCGCCTAAAAGAGGATTATCTAAATTTTGTTTGCTTATTAAGCAATGGAGATCTTGAGAAAGTTCTTTAATATTTTTTTTTAGACTTAGGTAGATTGAATAATCATTTGTTTTTATGCCAATTTCTTCTTTTGTGTTTCCTTCAAAAAATAACTCTACAAGAGAATCTACACGAATAAAGTCATTCAATTTAAAATCATCATTTAAACCAAATAACCCAATCGCCTCCAAAATATTAGATTTTCCAACATTCGGCTTACCAATTAACAAATTAATCCGTTTACAATCGCTTAAAGTGACATCTTTAAGCGATTTAAAATTGGTAATTTGTACGGATTTAAAAAAGTGATTATTCACGAAATAAACCGTTTAATTTTGACACATCGGAAAACCCAGCGATTCGCGGCGGGCGTAGTAGGCTTCGGCGACGGCTCTTGATAGGGTTCTGACTCTTAGAATGTAACGCTGGCGTTCGGTGACGGAGATGGCGTTGCGGGCATCTAATAGGTTGAAGGTGTGCGAGGCTTTTAGCACCATTTCATACGCGGGTAGCGGTAGGTCTGAGGCGATGAGTTTTTGGCATTCGGCTTCGTAGGTGTTGAAACACTCGAATAGGAAGTCTACGTTGGCGTGGTCGAAGTTGAAATGCGACATTTCGACTTCGTTTTGGTGGAATACGTCGCCATAGGTGACGATGCCGTGCGGGGTGCGTGTCCACACTAAGTCATAGACGCTGCTGACACCCTGCATATACATGGCTAGGCGTTCTAAGCCGTAGGTGATTTCGCCTGTGATGGGACGGCATTCTAAGCCGCCAACTTGTTGAAAGTAGGTGAATTGGGTGACTTCCATGCCGTTGAGCCAGACTTCCCAGCCTAAACCCCACGCGCCTAGTGTGGGCGATTCCCAGTTGTCTTCAACAAAACGAATGTCATGTTCCAGTAGGTCAAAACCCAAGACGCGCAATGAACCTAAATACAATTCCTGAATGTTGTCAGGTGAGGGTTTTAACATCACTTGGTATTGGTAGTAATGTTGTAGGCGGTTAGGGTTTTCACCAAAACGCCCATCGGTTGGACGGCGTGAGGGTTGGACGTAAGCGGCGTTCCAAGGCTCAGGGCCTATCGCACGCAGGAAGGTGGCAGGGTGAAATGTACCTGCGCCGACTTCTTGATCCAGTGGTTGTAAAAGTACACAGCCTTGTTCTGCCCAGTAGGCTTGCAGGGCGAGGATAAGACCTTGAAAGGTGGTTAAATCATAGAGAGTATTGGACACGGCGGCTTGTTCAGTAGATAAAAAGTGGGCAATTATAGCGTAGAACGGGCGGTAGTATTCACGGCTTTGTGAAAAGTCGGTTGTTTTTGTTCTGTGCCGTTTCGGTGTTGTTCCAGCAGACGGCGAAAAAACAGCGGGTCTTTCTGTTGGGTAATTTCGCCCTCACGCGGGTAAAGCTGGTGTGTGAGTCGTGACAGCCAAAAGCGCAACGCGGCTATCCTTAGCAGGGTTTGCCAGTGCTGTTTTTCCTCATTGTGTAACGGTCTTAAGGTTTCATAAGCAGACAATAATGCGCTCACTTTACTGGCATTCGGTTTGCCGTTATCACAACACCAGTCATTGGCGGTGATGGCTAAATCCAGCAGTAAATCGCCTGTTCCTGCACTGTAAAAATCCAGTATGCCGCTGAGTTTGTTGCCAGCAAATAAGACGTTATCCCTGAATAAGTCGGCGTGTATGACACCGCGCGGTAAGTTATTCGGATAATGTCGGGTTTGAAAATCCAGCTCATCGGTGATTAATTCACGGTCGGTTTCCGTTAGCTGGGTATCCAGTTGGGCAAATAGGGTGTTGCATTCCGCTAATATGTTGATACTTATCGGAAAATGATAGTTTTGTGTGTAGTCGTGTAACTCAGCAAGTTGTAAGCCGACTTGTTGGCAGTGGGCGTATGTCGGGCATTTGATGACGATGCCCGATAAGCGTTTAAACACCGCTGCTGGTTTGTTATTCAACATTCGCAGGGATGTTGCTTTTTTATCAAGTTGCGGGCTGGGGCAGGGGATGTGATAGTTGGTCAGCCGTGTCAGGAGTTTGATATACGCAGGTAATTCATCCATGTTCAGGCTTTCAAACAGCGTTACTACAAAACTGCCTTGGGTGGTATCGACGAAGTAATTGCTGTTGTCGATGCCGTTGGCGATGCCCTCAAACTTAATGACTGAGCCGAGGGCATAGCGATCAAAAAAAAATTCGAGTTGCGAATGGGTTACTGGGGTATAAACGGACACCGTATGCTTACTCCCACTCGATTATTTTCCACATATTGACGTTGCTATCGAGGTTGCGATCACCACGGCGGGTTTCCAGTGAGCCGTTACCATCAGTATCAATAAAATAATACGGAGGCCCGATGTCAGGAATGACTTTAATCATATAGAGTCTGCCGCTTCGGCGGTATTCCTGAACGGTACTTTTACCTTTGCGGATAATTTGAATGTCAGGCTCTTCTTCTGAAGAGTCATTGGCTTCGCGGGTAACGTTGACATCACGATCAGGTGCTAAAGTTTTGCCGCTTTTTGCGGAAGCGGGTATGTCGGGTTGCTCAGGGGATATTTCAACCTGCGGCGGTGGCGGAGTATTCTCGTCAATCGCAAAGGCAGGGAAAGCGAGCAGGGTACTTAGTAGTAAGATGAAATAGCGCATGGCAGACTCCTTCTATGCGTGATGGAAAAACTACCGCTATCTTATTACATTTTTGCTGATTTGCTTAACTAAAATCAGCCAGTACAATGCGTGACAGACATTAATAACAGTGATAAAACCGCATGAGCTACAAAATTTTTATTTATACCGCGTTACCGTGTGAAGCCAAGCCCTTGGTTGAGCATTTCAAGTTGAAAAAATGTGTCGATGTACAGCCGTTTGCAGTGTATGTGCAGGGTGATATTTGCTTGACAGTGACAGGGATAGGCAAGACGGCAATGGCGGCGGGCATTGCTTATACGCAAGCGTTATTTGCAGGCGGCAATCATGCGGTGTTGATGAATATCGGTGTGGCAGGGCATCGGGATTATACGCTTGGTGATTTATATGTAGCCGATAAAATTACCGATATGGATAGTCATAGACGCTATTATCCTCCATTAATCGGTAAAGCATTGTGTCCATCGTGTGCTGTTAAAACCAGTTCCATTCCGCAACTTGATTATAATCATGCTGAATTATGCGATATGGAAGCCTCGGCGTTTTATGAAACGGCGACCCGTTTTACCACGGGTGAATTAGTGCATTGTTTGAAAATTATTTCTGATAATCAGGCAGCACCTGCCAATCTGATTCAAGCCAAAGAAGTGAGTTTAATGATTGCCGCTCATGTTGCCACGATAGAAAAATTAATCTTACAAACTGTCGAATTGGCGGCATTAATAATGCCGCCGCAAACACCGCTATTTGAACAATTAAGTCAGAACTATCATTTTACCGTGAGTGCGCAGACGCAGTTAAAAGCCCAACTGACACGTTGGGCAGTATTAACCGATAATCAGCCGCTGGCGTTAGATACCGCTGAATTCAAGAACGGCAAAGACGTATTGCGCTGGGTAGAGCAACAAATCAGCAAGGTGGATGTGTTTTTATAAAAAGAAAAACGCATTTTTACTGACGGCAACAATACCGATATAAATAAAGCACGCTATCGCACCACCAAATGCCAACCAGCGGTTCGTACCTTCACTGCGCATTGACATTATGCCCAAACCGATAAAACCGAATAATACGACTATTTTGGCAACTATCCAGCCGTAATTACCCGCCAGCCAGTTTCCCTGAAAAACCAGAATAATACCTGTGAGCAGTAACAACGAGCTGATAACGTGCGGCGCGATTTTAACGGCTTTGTGGGAGAGCAGTTCAGGGCGAGCCACTGAGATAAACATTTTTCCGCCAAACGCGGCGAGAGTGAGCAGGACAAATAGTAGGTGCAACATTTTAATCATGGCGGTTTCTTCTAAGTAATGGAGTAGGAATCGGCATTATAACGCCACACTCAACATACCGCGCTACTGACAATGAGCCGCTTTAAAACAGGCGTGTAAATGTTGTTCAACGCACAGGACAATTGTCGCATCCAGATGCCCGCAATCCACCTGCTCACGCAATATGCGCATAATGGCGTGTTCATCGAGGGCTTTACGATAAGGACGGTTTTGCGCTAATGCCTGAAACACATCGGCAACCGCGACAATTCTGGCTTCCAACGATATGGCTCCATTACCTATTTGAAGATGATAACCATGACCATCAATACGCTCATGATGCTGCGATGCCCATTCGGTAATGGTTTCCAGCCCGCTGATATTTTTCAAAATTTCGTAAGTATCAAAACTGTGTCTTTGGACAATGGCATACTCTTCTTCAGTCAGTTTGCCTTCTTTCTCCAATAATTCACTGGGTACTCTGAGTTTGCCAATATCGTGTAACAAACCTGCCAACTCCAGCATTTCACAGCTTTCTTCGGGAAGATCAAGACATTCGCCCAAAAATCGCGCTAAATTGGCTACGCCATCGGAGTGTTCTTTCGTATAGGAGCTTTTTGCATCGACAATATGGGAAAAAATATGTACCAAACTTTTCAGTTCGTGGAATTCAATCGCTTTGTTAGGTGTATGCGCTTCCCATGTTGCGGTATAACCACTGGCATCACCGCTTTCCAGCGTAAACCAGAATAAACTCGATTCAGCAATATCTATAAATGCCTCCACCAGTTCAGCGCAAAAGTTATCACCCATTTTGGCAACAATCTGGTCAGTAATCGCGTGTTGATTGAGTAACAGATTGGATTGATCGACCAAACACGCCAATGACAGTACATCTACTCGTTCGGCGAGATAAATACAGTTTGCAATAAGCTTCATTTGCATAGGCATATCTGCGTCTTTTAATACCGACCAATGAGTATGATGGTGCAGTACTGCATCAGATAAATGCGCCAGTAAAGAACACGATGCTAATAATTTTGAACCGACAAAACAATGTTCTGTGTTCTGTTCCCATTCAAATTGTGCGAGTCGTGAATGTACCGCCGTTTTTGATATGCCGCAATCATGCAGGATTGCTGCCTGAAATAAATCATCCAGATGCTGATCTTGCCATCCCAAGCGTTTTGCGCATTCAGCCGCTATATAAGCCACACGTTTACCGTGATGAATGTGTGTGACACCCACCAAATCAAGCGCGTTCGATAGTGAGTAAACGGCTTCGTGTAAATTGATCGTAAACGTAGACATAGCGGTAATATTGTTGAACCCTGCAAAAAGTGCGTGATTTTAGATGATAATGTGCCGTTAGAGTGTACTTTAGCCCACCCTAACGGCGTTATATTAAGAAATTAATGCAGTAGGCAAAAACCTGCCCACCCTGTGTTTATAGTAAATTACAAACTATCCAAAATGGCGCGTTTAACCGCATCCAGACTGGCATCAATAGTGATGGGTTTGGCATCGGCACATTGCATCATGGCAATCTCAGGGTCTTTAATACCGTTACCCGTCAGGGTACAAACAATTTTACTGCCTTCAGGGATTTTACCTGAACCGATGTCATGCAGCGCACCTGCCAACGACGTTGCCGACGCGGGTTCACAGAAAATACCCTCAAACTGCGACAACATTTTTTGTGCCGCCAAAATCTGCTCATCAGTGAATTTATCAAACCAACCGCCTGATTCGCGTTGTGCCGTCCACGCAAAATCCCATGATTGCGGATGCCCGATACGAATAGCCGTTGCCACTGTTTCAGGATGATCCACCATTTCACCCAACACAAACGGTGCTGCACCCGCCGCCTGATAACCGCACATCACAGGAAGATTACCACACACTCTATCGCGTGCATATTCAGTATAACCTTTCCAATACGCGGTAATATTACCTGCATTACCGACAGGTAAACAATGATAATCAGGTGCAAAACCCAGCGCATCGACAATCTCAAACGCCGCTGTTTTTTGTCCGTCAATTCTGAACGGATTAATCGAATTTACGATAGTTACTGGCGCGTGATCCGCCACTTCTTTCACCAACTGCATACCTTGGTCAAAGTTACCGCTGATTTGAATGATTTTCGCATCATACATCAAGGTTTGCGCCAACTTACCCAGCGCAATTTTGCCCTCAGGAATCAACACAAACGCACGAATCCCAGCACGCGCCGCATAAGCCGCCGCCGACGCAGAGGTATTGCCCGTTGACGCGCAAATAATCGCGTGGCTACCCGCTTCAACCGCCTTAGTCACCGCCATCGTCATACCACGGTCTTTAAAAGAACCCGTCGGATTCAAACCTTCAAATTTAACGTAAATATCCACCTCTTTACCAATAAGACGTGGAATATTCTGCAACTGAATCAGCGGCGTATTACCTTCGTTCAAACTGATAATGCGCGTCGAATCGCTGACGGGTAAACGCTTACGGTAACGTTCAATTAAGCCTGTGTAATGTGTCATTAGGGTCTCCTATAGGATTAAAGTGTAAACTAGATTTTCAAAAGCAAATCCATAAATTCATCAATCGTTAAGACTATCAATTTTGGAAACTCTACTGCTTTCAGTTCATTAAAATGTTTGTCATTGCTGATTAAATAATCGACATTGCCTGCAACTGCACAATCTACAAATTTATTATCATCCTCATCGGCATTAATTAAATGCCATTTATAATAAACGTCTTGTTTCTGTACACTCGACAACGTTAATAACATCTCAGCAATGTTATTGGCAATAATTTCATTGGTTTTTTGAGCGATTATTTCTGTATATTCACTTAATATTTCATTACTGATAACTAAATCAATTTTTTAGTTATCAAGCTATCAAAAATAATTCGATAACGCGATTTTTTAGCAATAGAAACTAATAATATATTGGTATCTAAAACAATTCTCATGATTGATGATACGGTGTTCTTAAATGTTCATTAGCCCATTCATCCATTGTATCGTCACTCCATTCATTAGCTTCCCAAAGTTTATCCATTTCTTGGGTTGCCTGATTAGCAAAATAATCTGCCAACATATTTTTTATATCAGCTAGTTGTTGGTTATTAATTGGATAACTAAATAATTTTAATAACTCAAGTTGCAGTAGTGTTAGTTTTTGTGCTTGCATGGTTTTTCCTTGTAGTTTTCAATGGATTCGATTAACGAAAGGCGGTTTATCATGATTCCCCGTATTCCGTTTCACTCCATACGGGCTAGTTGCTAAAGTTTTAAATCTATGACTTCTAGTGGATAGTTTTTATCTTGTAGGGTATCAAATTTTATACCTTATACATCATATTTTTCGCTTAATAAGCGAACAATTATTTGCGACCATTTAATGCTATCAAAAGCTAATGGCTTTATTACTGGCTTTGTTCCGTGAGCATCTGACATATTATTTCTCAATAATTGCAAGACTAAAGCTGCACTATTGACCGAACCCTCAAGATTTTTTTTGAAAATTTTTATATCACCGTCTTTCCATTCAATATCACTCAATTGAGTATCAATGGCTATATAGACACCAGTTGCTTCAAATGATTTTTTACATCGACTTTGAAATGAATTTCCATAATCAACTTCACCAAAATTGTTATTTTGATATGTTTGTGCGATTACATTTTCAACAGCAGCATATGAGGAAAGAATTGCACCGCTTAAATCACCGTCACGAAATTTTGTTGCCGCTTTAATTAAGTCTTCTCGCGCAGATAAATCCAATTCATTTAAGTCTGATAAATCTAAAATATCAATCGGTAATACTTTGTTTTCAATTAATTTCCAGCCTAATCGGTTAAGGCAGTATTGCAACCTTTCTTCAATATTTTCATGACTATATCGTGCATATCTATCACTTAATATTTCTTCTATAACAATATTTAAAAAACTTTGCTTTATTTCGTCAGAAAATCTTGAGAAACGTCCACCTATTTCTGATACCAGTTGGTTAGCATTTGGTTTATCCCAATTGCTAGAATCAATACCTAAACCATCAAGGATTTTTATATTGAATCCAGCGAGTCCGACAATGTTCTTAATGTCGTAAAAATCAAATTTACTAAGTATTGGAGCTACTGCACTCCATGCAAAATCAATATTTTTATTATCCATAATTACCTAGAGCGTAGATTGAGGTGAGCTTTCGAACCCAAAATAGGGTTAATGATATTTAATTATCACTCATTCCCACGCGCCACATGGGAATGAGTGATGTTTAACAATTAACCCAACGTTTCCAAGCGAATCCGATTCACCTTACCGCTAACCGTCGCTAAGGCTTCAATTTTAGCAATCGCCGCGTTCATGCGGTGTTCTTGGGTGACTTGGGTCAGCATGATAATGGGGACGATGGTTTCACCTTTGGGGGGTTCTTTTTGGGTGATGGCTTCGATGCTGATGTCGTGGTCGGCGAGGATGCGCGTGACATCGGCGAGTACGCCTGATTTGTCTTCGGCGTGCAGACGTAAGTAGTAGGCGGTTTTAAAACTGTCGGCAGATAAGACGGGAATATCGGCTAATGAATCCGCTTGAAACGCTAAATGCGGGACGCGGTTTTCAGGGTCGCTGGTTAAGGCTCTGACCACATCAATGACATCGGCAACCACGGCGGAGGCAGTCGGATCTGCACCTGCACCTGCGCCATAATATAAGGTTGCGCCTACGGCATCGCCTTTGACTAACACGGCATTCATTACGCCATTGACGTTGGCAATCAGGCGGCGTTCGGGGATGAGGGTAGGGTGTACGCGCAATTCAATACCTTCAGGGGTTTGTCTGGCGATACCTAGGTGTTTGATGCGATAGCCCAATTCTTCGGCGTATTCAACATCGGTGCGGGTGATTTTGGTTATGCCTTCGGTGTACACTTTTTCAAACTGTAACGGAATACCGAATGCGATAGAGGCGAGAATGGTGAGTTTATGCCCTGCGTCTATGCCTTCAACATCAAAGGTGGGGTCGGCTTCGGCATAACCTAGGGCTTGAGCTTCGGCTAATACGTCGGCAAAATCACGTCCTTTGTCGCGCATTTCGGTCAGAATAAAATTGCCTGTGCCGTTGATGATACCCGCTAACCATTCGATTTGATTGCCGCTTAAGCCTTCGCGTATGGCTTTGATAATGGGAATACCGCCTGCAACCGCTGCTTCAAAAGCCACGATTACGCCTTGTTCACTGGCTTTGGCAAAAATTTCGTTACCGTGCAGGGCAATCAGGGATTTATTGGCAGTAACAACGTGCTTGCCGTTAGCGATAGCTTGTAAAACGTAGTCTTTAACAATACCCGCACCACCGATAAGTTCCAGCACGATGTCGATGTCAGGATCATTAATAATGTCCAAGGGATTGCTGGTGACAAGAATGCCTGTCGTGTCGCAAATTCGCGCTTTGTCTAAATCTTTTGCCGACGCACGGGTAATGATAATATCTCGCCCCGCACGACGCGCAATCTCTGCGGCATTACGTTTTAATACATTGACCGTACCGCCGCCAACAGTCCCCAATCCTAACACACCTACTTTTACCGGTTTCAAAGTCAACTCCAGTTTCGCTAAAAACCGTCATTATATTTCATAAGGCGTAAGGTACAAGTGCAGATACGATTAGGATTTGGTTTTTATAGTTAATAATATTGATTTGAGGCGAGACTTACAGAAGCTGGGTGATGGCATTCACAACTCTGTCTACATTATCCATACCGACCCACAAGGGCAGACGCAATAAACGATCTGATAAGTCTTCGGTATGAGTCAGTTCACCGTGGACACGCGCATACTGTTTACCTGCGGGTGAAAGATGCAACGGTACATAGTGAAACACAGTGTTAATGCCTTGCTGATGTAATTCTTTGATGACTCGTGTGCGGGTAGCGAAAGAATCCAGTAGCACATAGTACATATGGGCATTATGCTGACATTCTGCGGGAATAATAGGTCGTCTTAATTTTCCTGCGGCTTCCAAGCCTTGTAGTGCTTCATGGTAGGAATGCCAGATTGCCAAACGACGATCGGTAATTAATTGTGCTTCTTCCATTTGCGCCCACAGAAAGGCAGCAATAATTTCACCGGGTAAGTAGGAAGAGCCTATATCCATCCATGTATATTTATCGACTTGACCACGAAAAAACTGCCCGCGATTCGTGCCTTTTTCACGAATGATTTCAGCGCGTTCAACAAAATGCTCATCGTTGACCAGTAAAGCTCCGCCTTCTCCAGAGATAATATTTTTGGTTTCGTGAAACGAATAAGCACCTAGATGTCCGATAGAACCTAATGGTCGTCCTTTGTAGGTTGACATGACCGCTTGCGCGGCATCTTCAACCACCCACAAATTGTGGCGTTTGGCGATGTCCATGATGGTGTCCATTTCACAGGCGACACCTGCATAATGCACGGGGACAATGGCTTTGGTGCGTGCGGTGATGGCGGCTTCAATTTTGGTTTCATCAATATTGAGGGTATCAGGGCGTATGTCAACAAACACAGGCACTGCACCGCGTAAAGCAAAGGCATTGGCAGTCGAGACAAAGGTGTAAGAGGGCATAATAACCTCATCACCTTCATCAATATCCAGCAACAAGGCGGCAATTTCCAATGCGGCGGTACATGAATGGGTCAGTAAGGCTTTATTACACTGAGTACGTTCTTCCAGCCAACCGTGACACCGTTTGGTAAAAGGACCGTCACCTGCTAAGCGACCATTCAAATGGGCTTCGGCGATGTAATACAGTTCTTTGCCCGTCATGTATGGAAAATTAAAGGGGATATTTTTTGACTGCATTTTACTATTTGTCCTGCATTATTATTGGCTTGCGGGCAACCACTAATCTTGAACCGCCCATAGGTAAGGTAACGCCGATGCGAATCAATGCTAACTCGAAATTTAGCAACCATTCAAAAAGTGTATTAAGAATGGGATTGATATGAAGCTCAGCCATAGCATCCATCTTCGCGTCAGTTTTATGTCGTTTCAACAACCTAGACAAGTACATCGCTGGTAGTAACGTGCTGACAAATGAGGTACTCAATACTATTTCAAAACCTGCGTTACCCATCTTTTTATGCAAATCAGCCGCACTGTATCGTCTGACATGGCAGGCATATTCATCAACAGCACTCCACAGCCAACGGTGTTGTGGAACGGTGATGAACACTGTGCCGTTAGGTTTAAGTGCGTTGAACATTTGTTGTAATACAATCTCGTCCTCTTCGATGTGTTCTAGCACATCAAACACACCAATGGCATCAAGTTCTGATTGGTATGGAATCTGGCGTGCGTCCATTTGGGTGAATTCGGCATTAGGTAGACGTTGCCGAGCATACACTAAGCCCTCTTCCAAATACTCGCTTCCCAGTAGTCTAGCCTCAGGAAACTGCTGGGAAATAGCTGAAGTAACAAATCCTGTGCCACATCCTATCTCAAGGAAAGAAGTTAATGCGGGAGAATGCTTGCGTAGTGACCAAAGAATAATCTTATTTCTAGCCCGAAACCAAAAATTTCCTGCCTCTAATGCGGTTAATTCTTTGAAATAATGCGTTTTAAATCCGATAGTCATATTTTTATTTGGGGCGGGCTATGTGCTTTCGCGAAACACGAAATATTTAAATACAATAAAAAGAAATCCTGCAACGATGATTATCGCCGCCGCTTGAACCCATTGGTGAGCATAGCTAAGGTGGTCAACAAACGTATAAAGGATTAGAAAATTGAGCACATAGCCAAATGAATGAGCCAGTACATAACGTATTGCGGCACTGGTCGCATTGCCTTGATGAGCGAATGTCCACTTCCGATTGCCAATAAATCCAATGGACGCACCGAGAATATACACCAGTGTCATTGCCGCTTTTGGCTCAACACCTAGGTAAGTGATGAGTAAGTAAACACAATAAATCGTTGCATTACTCGCCACTCCGACTAAACCATAGCGAA
The DNA here is from genome assembly GCA_030654015.1 of Methylococcales bacterium. Classification (GTDB taxonomy): domain Bacteria; phylum Pseudomonadota; class Gammaproteobacteria; order Methylococcales; family Methylomonadaceae; genus UBA4132. Next base: position 74,132 of record JAURYI010000058.1, read on the forward strand.
TCAGTTCTAGCATGGTAAATAACTCATGGTACTAAACAATGGTAAATATCCTGTGGGTTGTTGAAAGAAAAACCCAAAGACGCATACAGGTTAACAACTGCTAGATTGGTAGCGGAAATTGAGCTTGTTACGTTCTCATGTTTATTTGTAAGTAATTCTTTACAGGCAGCACTCCACCAATATTTCGATAAGCCTTTGCCACGAACATTCTCTGCCAGTGCATGCAACACTAAGTTATTGCCATTATAAGCGATAAACCCCGTCAGTAAGCCCTGCCAGTACAAACCATAAACCTGATTTGCTTCAAGTAATTGCAATAACCAGTTGTCATAGCGTAGGTCAGAAGCTATTTTTGACAGATTAAAGTCACGATGAAAACGTCCATGAGCAAATGCACTGTGACAAATTGCTAATAGCTGTTCCGTGTTAATCTCTTTAGAAATACTTGCATCAGGATGGTATGTTGCACGCAATCTGTCAGCATTACAATGGGGTTCAATTAACGTATCA
>JAURYI010000061.1 GCA_030654015.1 Methylococcales bacterium
AAACGCATCAATCCGCCCTTTGCCTTTGGCTTTTTTCACGCGGTCTTCAAAACGCACGGCGCGGATGTAGTCTAAATCAAATACTTTGCATAATTCGATAATGAAGCTCTGCGCCTGCCCCATTTCATAACTGGCATCGGCAAAATCTTTGGCAAATCGGGTCGCGTTTTTTCTGAGCGTTTCAATGGTTATCATGGGCAAGTGCGGATGGGTAGTTATTGGGTTATTTTTATCGTGTGTAAACAATAATCATAAAAAAGCCCGACCTAAAGTCGGGCTTGTCTGTTAGTAACGTGGGCAACACGCTTGCCCATTGTGCAGTGTTAAACGTCGCTTTTTTGCGGGTGTCTGCGCTGTTCTGGGCTGTGTAATTTATTCAATGCGTTAATGTAGGCTTTGGCTGAGGCGGTGACTATATCGGTATCTGCGCCTAAGCCGTTGACGATACGCCCTGCTTTTTCCAAACGCACCGTGACTTCACCTTGCGAATCTGTGCCTGTAGTGACGTTGTTCACTGAGTACAACTCTAAAGTCGCATTTGACTGAATCACCGATTCTATCGCTTTAAACGTAGCATCCACCACACCGCCACCTTCTGCATTACCTGTGACTTCGGCGTTATCCACCCGCAACGTAACGGTTGAACAGGGTGTTTCGCCTGTTTCTGAACAGGCTTTTAAGGCGATGAGTTTGATGTGTTCGTCTTCGGCTTCAAAACTGGCTTCTGAAATCAACATTTGTAAATCTTCGTCGAAAATCTCGTGTTTTTTATCGGCAAGCTGTTTAAACCGTGCGAAAGCCTCGTTTAATTCCGCTTCTGAGCCAAATTCAAAACCTAACTCCACAATGCGACTTTTAAACGCATTTCTGCCTGAATGTTTGCCCAATACCATGCGATTCGCCGACCAGCCGACATCTTCTGCCCGCATAATTTCGTAAGTTTCGCGGTTTTTCAAAATACCGTCCTGATGAATGCCTGATTCATGGGCAAAGGCATTCGCGCCGACGATGGCTTTATTGGGTTGCACGGGAAAGCCTGTAATTGACGACACCAATTTGGAGCAGGTTAAAATTTCGCGGGTATCAATGCGGGTTTGGCAATCGAACACGTCTTGACGGGTTTTAACTGCCATCACCACTTCTTCCAACGAGGCATTACCTGCGCGTTCACCCAAACCGTTGATGGTGCATTCCACTTGCCGCGCACCGTTCATCACCGCTGACAAGGAATTGGCGACCGCCAAACCTAAATCATTGTGACAATGCACGGAAAAAATGGCTTTGTCGGAGTTGGGAATACGCTGAATCAAGTTGGCAATGGTCGCGCCGAATTGTTGCGGAATGCTGTAGCCGACGGTATCAGGAATGTTCAACGTGGTCGCGCCTGCGTCAATCACCGCTTCCAAAATACGGCACAAAAAATCTTCTTCGGAGCGTCCTGCATCTTCAGGGGAAAATTCTACGTCGTCGGTGTATTGCCGTGCGCGTTTGACGGCTCTGACTGCGTGTTCAATGACTTGCTCAGGTGTCATATTGAGCTTCATCTGCATATGAATGGGCGACGTGGCGATAAAGGTATGAATACGCGATTGTGCCGCGCCTTTCAAGGCTTCACCTGCTCGGTCGATGTCTTTGTCCAACGCACGCGCCAAGCCGCACACTGTACTGTCTTTGATGATATTCGCCACTGCCTGCACGGCTTCAAAATCACCGACACTGGCAGCAGGAAAACCCGCTTCGATGATATTAACTTTCAAACGTTCCAAGGCTCTGGCGATTCTGACTTTTTCATCACGCGTCATGGATGCGCCCGGGCTTTGTTCGCCGTCGCGCAAGGTGGTATCAAATATAATTAATTGGTCTTTCATAAAAACTCCGTTTATTTCTCGTTCCCGCGCACGGCGCAGAAATGCAGTTAGACCGCACTGGCGGTCGTGTAAATAGGCAATAGCTAAGCAGAAAATATAACGATATTATGCCCCTTAGGGCAGCAATAACAGCAGGACACGCGCCATCATCCGAACAATGAACGCGGCTGAGAATGAGTGATGGTGAGTTGAATCTGAATAAATGCACATAATGGTGATGATTATCTATAAAACTCTTTGCGATGTCCAACTTCAATAATCCAATTCACAATAAGATGCGCCGAGGCACGAGACCGCCTTGTAAGTGTATTGCTAGTGTCCACACATATCTTCACAGGGAACACCATCACCATCACCATCCATTTGTGTTCCTGAACAATTGCTTTGATAAAACTGAGCTTCTGCACAGGAAGACATTTGTGAGCAATATGTTTTACCTTGGCAACTATATTGTGTCTGCACTCGTTCAACAAGTGAGCTTGAAGAATTATCTTCGGTTACCACTGATGCTGAAAGACTTGATTCATGGATAGTTTGATATTTATTTGTTACAACTAGACCAATTAACAACAGAAAAACGAGAATAGCAGTAACTAATGTTGCTGATAAGTCATGTTTATTGTTTTGATAGCGACGCGTATCGTTTCGACTATTACGGGAACTATGCGTAACTACTGATACACCTTCAATCCTCGCATTAACAGCCTTACTTTTACCGTCATAATCGGTGTGTAATTCATAAAAAATAATATCACCAACTAATGGACGACGACTGATATTGCGTTTAAAAGCTGAAATATGGACAAAAATTCCTTTAGGATTATTATCACTATGGATAAAGCCAAAACCTTTGTCATCATCCCAACGTTCTAATCGACCATTCGATAGTTGAATCTCACTCATCGTACTTACGCTTTCCGCCCCTGCCATTTACGTTTACGCATGATTAAGGTCACGACAGGCCCTGAGATTGCATAGCCCAAAAATAACAAAAACAACATGACTTGCGGTTGCGCCATCACAAAGGCGATACCGAGCATCACGGCAATGGCAACAAAAAACGGGACTTTGCCTTTTAAGTCGATTTCTTTGAAACTGGAGTAGCGGAAGTTACTGACCATCAACAAACCTGTGCTGGTAATGAGCAGCAGGGCAATGTATTTGAACACCGACATATCATAGCCGTACTCGATACATATCCAGATGAAACCCGCTGGAATGGCGGCGGCGGCGGGACTGGGCAAACCTTGAAAATAACGTTTATCGGCGGTGGCAATCTGGGTATTAAAACGCGCCAGACGCAACGCGCCGCCAGCGGTATGGACAAACGCGGCAAACAGCCCGACTTTACCCAAGCTGGAAAAGGCGAATAAATACATCACCAAGGCAGGCGCAACACCAAATGACAGCATATCGGACAAGCTGTCGTATTGTGCGCCGAATTCACTTTGGGTATTGGTCAGTCGGGCAACGCGACCATCCAGACCATCGAGTATCATGGCGACAAAAATGGACACCACGGCGGTTTCATAGCGTCCACCGATAGCGGAGGTAATGGCATAGAAGCCCGCAAATAAAGCACCTGTAGTGAATAAATTCGGCAGTAAATAAATACCACGCTGGCGAATGGTTGGTTTTTTAATAGTCATACGTTGTCAGTCCTTATTTATGAATAAAAAACAGGGGGCTACTCTACGACTGGCAGTCGTTAAATTAAAGCGGCTGAGTAATTACAAAAAACGTTGGATTATACAATGAGCGGATAAGCTCACCTAGATTAATCCCTAGGCTTCAAGACCTCTGAGGTTTTAAAAACCTCAGAGGTCTCTCGTGATAACGTCACCCTAAACTTTTCAGATGCTTTAGTTTTTCCCTGATTTTAATTTCCAGACCGCGCTCTACAGGTTGGTAATACTGTGTACCGATCAGTTCATCGGGAAAATAATTCACCCCAGCGGCGTATGCTTCAGGTTCATCATGCGGATAGCGATAGGCTTTGCCGTAATCCAGTGATTTCATCAACGCGGTCGGGGCGTTGCGTAAATGTACAGGCACACCGAGGCTGCCCGTTTGTTTAACATGACTCATAGCGGCGTTATAGGCTTTATAAACGGCGTTGCTTTTCGGCGCACACGCCATATAAACCACTGCTTGTGCCAACGCCAGTTCACCTTCGGGACTGCCTAATCGCTCTTGGGTTTGCCACGCATTAATCGCCAGTTGCAAGGCTCTGGGGTCGGCATTACCAATGTCTTCCGATGCCATTCGGACAATGCGGCGGGCGAGATAGGATAAATCACAGCCGCCGTCTATCATGCGGCACAACCAATACAGGGACGCATCGGGTGAGCTGCCGCGCACCGATTTATGCAGTGCGGAAATCTGGTTATGAAATTCTTCGCCGTGATTATCAAATCGCCTGACACCACCCGATAAAACTTCGCGGCTGATGGTCTCATCAATGACCACGCTGTTATGCGCCGCCGCCAGTTCTACCGATAATTCCAATAAATTGAGCAGTCGTCTGGCATCGCCGTCTGCCGCATCGGCAAATTGTTGTTTGATGTCATCTGTCATGATGATGCCCAAACCGCCCAGTCCGTGCGTTGCGTCAGTTAAGGTGTTATTCAGCACCTGCAATAAATCGTCGCTGGTCAATGCGGTTAGAACATACACGCGGGCGCGAGACAATAAGGCATTATTCAGTGCGAATGAGGGATTTTCAGTGGTTGCGCCGACAAAATACACCGTTCCGTCTTCAACGTGCGGCAAAAACGCATCTTGTTGGGCTTTATTAAAACGGTGGACTTCATCGACAAATAACACGGTCGCTTTGCCCTCCGTTTGTTGCAGTTTTTTTGCCTGTTCAACAGCGGCACGAATGTCTTTTACGCCTGATAATACGGCGGACAGCGGTAAAAATTGCGCGTCGGCGTGCTGGGCAATCAAACGTGCCAAGGTGGTTTTTCCTGTACCCGATGGCCCCCAAAAAATCATGGAATGCAACCGCCCTGATTTGATGGCTTCATACAGCGGTTTGCCTTGCTTTAGGATATGCGCCTGTCCGACATACTCAGACAAAACACGCGGACGCATTCTATCAGCTAAGGGCTTGGTTAAATTATCGCTGTTACGCATAAAACAATGTCCACGAAAAACACTAACAACACGAAAAAAGATAGGAAGACAGGCGAAATCTGATATTTTTACTTTCAGGCATGACTGCCAATCCTTCAAGGCATAGCTATCTACACAAATTAACAATGAAAAATAGTATCATAATAGAATGACTAAAAAACACTCACAAACATTGATGCACGCTTGTCCAAACGCT
>JAURYI010000063.1 GCA_030654015.1 Methylococcales bacterium
ACACGCCATTTATGGTATGTTAAAAACAAATAAAACTTTTGAAGGGGCTAGATTTTATTCTTTGCCCCTCCAAGTTAATTCACACGCTATTTTGTGACTTTTTCAAATAGCGGACTTGCGTTTTAAGAGAGTATCTACGAGCTACATGGCTCGCTATAAGCGTACATTATCGTGTCAGTCTTTCCATTAACACTTTATCAATTTGAGATTGATCCATATCTACAATTTCAAAACGCCATTCATCATATTCAAAGTGATCTGCAACATTGGGTATCCTTTCCATATAAGACATGATAAAACCAGCTAAGGTATTGTAGCTATTCGACTGTTCATTAGGAAATTGAGTATTAATATTCAGGATCGCTTTTAAGCGAACAAAGCTAATACTACCATCCACCAAGTAAGAACCGTCATCACGTCGAACAATTTCTGGCGCGAATGTTAAATATTCTGACGGAAAATCACCCATAATTGCCGATAACACATCAATTAGAGTAACAATTCCTTTCATTTCTCCATATTCATTGACGATGAATGCAAATTGAGTACGCGCTTTACGAAACGCATCCAACAAATAAGGGATCGTCATAATGTCAGGAATATACAGTGGTATGTGCATATAGTTTTCTATATCTAAAGAATCTCCCTCTAACGCGGGATTTAATAAATCACTACGTCGTAATATACCCACTACGTTTTCCAGACCGTTTTTACAAATAACGATGTGTGAATAATGGCAATGAATAACTTTATTAAAGATACTGTCCTTGGTATCGCTGAGATCAATAAAATATATTTTCTTGCGCGGGGTCATAATAGCCCCCACCCGTTGCTCATCTAATTTCAGCACATTTGAAACAATTTGCTGCTCACTTTCGTGAAAAACTCCCTCTTCTGCCCCCTGTTGCATCATAATTTTGATTTCTTCATTGGTGACAGATGTCTCTTTCTGGCGGTGCATTCCAAATATCAACAGTAAAAGATTACTTGATGATGACAACAGCCAAACTAATGGACTGGTTAATTTTGCCAACAAGGTCATAGCAGGCGCAATAATCAGTGCGATAGTTTCTGGACTGCGCATTGCCAAACGCTTGGGTACTAATTCTCCAATCACAACAGAAAAGTAGGTAATTATTATCACTGTTAAACTCAGTGATATTCCCTCTGCATAAGGCGAAATGTAAGGTATCTGTACTAGCATTTCATGAAGCGGTATTGTGAACGCATTTTCACCGATAGCACCACTTAAAATGCCAACAGACGTTATGCCTACTTGAACGGTCGAAAAAAAACGCGAGGGATTATCATGCAATAAAATAGCCGATTTAGCCCCTTTGCGATACTCGCCCTCCAATTTGTGCAAACGGGCTTTACGAGAAGATACGATTGCGATTTCCGACATGGCGAATATGCCATTAATCCCAATTAAAACGAAGATCAATAAAATGTCCAAAAAGCCAGTTTCCTATTTTTTTCAGGTGGTAAGTAGTTAAACATAAATTTTCAGGTATTAACTAGCGGCTTAACCGCTCACCCTTCGACTGTTCGACAAGCTCACAGCTCACCACGAAAGGCTTAACCTTACTCCAAATACCAAAAAATTTTTATTCAGCTACTTAATTAATATAATCTTTATATTATCAATCATGATAATTACGTTGTGGACTATATTAACGCCAACTGTCACCTAACGCTTTGTAAATATTGATTTTTGATAAACGTTGCTGCTTGATCACATTCATTAATTCAATATCGGCTTGCAAAGCAAGTAGCAAGTAGATACAAGCCCGCATGAAGCTTGCGGAATGCGGGGGCTTTTCGTGATGATGCCGTTGATTCCCGTATTCCGTTGCACTCCATACGGACTACCAATTTTCGTGTTTTTCGAGAAAACTACCCCCGCAACGCCTTCAACACCGCCTGCTTGGTTGTATTGGCATCGCCAAACAACATCCGCGTGTTGTCCATCACAAACAAGGGATTACCTACGCCTGCGTAACCTGAAGCCATACTGCGTTTTAATACAATCGTGGTTTCGCCTTTCCAGCATTCTAGTACGGGCATTCCTGCGATTGGGCTGTTTGGGTCGGTGATTGCTGATGGATTGACGATGTCATTTGCGCCGATGACGATGGAAACATCGACTTTGCCCCAGTCTTCGTTGATTTCATCCATTTCAAACACGATGTCATAAGGCACTTTGGCTTCTGCCAATAAGACGTTCATGTGACCGGGCATACGACCTGCGACGGGGTGAATACCGAAGCCGACTTTTTTGCCTTTATCGCGTAGCAGTTTGGTAATTTCATAGACCGTGTGTTGGGCTTGGGCGACTGCCATACCGTAACCGGGGATAATCATGATATTTTTTGCCGCTAATAATAATTGCGCGGTTTCTTCGGCTTCTATCGGTTGCACTTCGCCTTCAATCGCCGCCGCTTCGCCGCCTGAAGCAGTGCCAAAACCACCTGCGATGACGCTTAAGAAGTGGCGATTCATAGCGCGGCACATGATGTAACTCAGAATTGCACCGCTACTGCCGACTAACGCGCCTGTGACGATGAGTAAATCATTGTTAAGCATGAAACCTGTTGCTGCCGCTGCCCAGCCTGAATAGCTGTTGAGCATGGATACCACGACAGGCATATCCGCGCCACCGATTGCCATCACCATGTGAATACCGAAAATCAGGGCAATCACGGTCATCATAGCAAGCGGGATTAATGGGTCGTCGCCTGTGTCGATGGCTTGTAAAAACATCCAGCCCAACACGATAGAGGCTATCAGCAGGGTCAAGTTGAACCAATGTCTACCGGGTAACAATAATGGTTTGCCGCTGATTTTTTCGCTGAGTTTGCAAAAGGCAATCACTGAGCCTGAAAAAGTGACCGCACCGATTAATACGCCGAGGTAAATTTCCAGTACATGGATGGTTTTTTCCACACCTTCAATCACAACGGTGTTATCCATGAAGTTGGCGTAACCAACCAGCACCGCCGCCATACCGACCAAGCTGTGCATGATGGCGACCAGTTCGGGCATTTGGGTCATTTCAACTTTTAATGCCGCTGCCGCACCGATTGCTCCGCCGATTAACAAGGCAATAATCAATATCTCATAAGTGGTAACCGACGCGCTTAAGGTGGTGGCAATAATGGCAATTGCCATGCCCAACATTCCGTAATAATTGCCTTTACGCGCGGTTTCTTGATTGCTTAAACCACTTAAACTCAAAATGAACAAAATGGTGGCAACGATGTAAGACATCGCAACTAAACTGTGAGTCATCATAATGTTCTCCGATTATTTTCTGAACATTTCTAACATACGACGGGTGACTAAAAAGCCACCTGCAATATTGATAGAAGCAAGAAGTATGGCAAGTCCCGCTAATACTCTAACGGTCATTTCAGGTTGGGAAATCTGCACTAACGCGCCGATAACAATAATGCCGCTGATGGCGTTGGTAACGCTCATCAATGGCGTGTGCAGCGAGGGCGAGACGTTCCATATCACTTGATAACCGACAAAACACGCTAAAACAAATACGGTGAAATGTGCCATAAACGATTCGGGTGCGACCGCGCCGACACTGAATAATACTAAACCCGCTATCAGCAACGGTAACAGCTCTTTAAACGGGTGTTTCGCAACTGACACATGATCGACAGCGGCGGCAGGTGCAGCCGCAGGTTTTGCAGGGGCGGCGGATAAGGTAGGCGGTGGGGGCGGCCAAGTAATTTTGCCTTCTTTAATCACGGTTGTGCCGCGTATCACTTCGTCTTCCATATTGACGTTCAGCAAACCGTCTTTTTTCGGACACAGTTCAGTGAGTAAATGGCGTAAATTAGTGGAATACAGTTGGCTGGATTGGTTGGCTAATCGGCTGGGCAGATTGCTATAACCGATAATGGTTACGCCATGTTTAACGACGACCGCATCTTTTTCGGTCAGATCGCAGTTACCGCCTTGTTCTGCGGCTAAATCGACAATGACGCTACCTGCACGCATGGAAGCAACCATGTCGGCGGTGATGAGTTTCGGTGCGGGGCGACCAGGAATTAACGCGGTAGTGACGATAATATCGACTTCTTTGGCTTGTTCGGCAAATAACGCCATTTCAGCGGCGATAAATTCGGGGGACATGGTTTTGGCATAACCGCCTGTGCCGCCGCCTTCTTCTTTGAAGTCGAGCATCAAAAATTCCGCGTCCATGCTTTCGATTTGTTCTTTGACTTCGGGGCGGGTATCAAAGGAACGTACGATTGCGCCCATGCCTTTTGCGGTACCGATTGCCGCGAGTCCTGCAACACCTGCGCCGATAACCAACACTTTTGCGGGTGGAATTTTACCTGCGGCGGTGATTTGTCCTGTGAAGAAACGTCCGAAATGTTGTGCCGCTTCAACGATAGCGCGATAGCCCGCAATGTTTGCCATTGAGCTGAGCGCGTCGCATTTTTGCGCGCGGGACATTCTAGGTACGCTGTCCATTGCCAATACGGTGGCATTTTTTGCCGCCAGTTTGTCCATTAATTCAGGTTGCTGAGCTGGCCAGATAAAGCTGATGAGCCGTCCGCCATCGGGCAGTAAATCAACTTCATGAATACCTAAGTCAGGGTGTTGTTCGGGAGCGCGAACTTTCATGATAATGTCCGCCTCTCGCCATAATGTCGGCGCATCAGGCAGCACCTCCACGCCAGCGGCTTGATAGGCTGCATCAGAAATGTCGGCGTTTAGACCCGCGCCACTTTCTATGCAGACTGAAAAGCCCAGTTTCATGATTTGTGCGGCAGCGTCGGGCGTGGTAGCGACACGTTTTTCACCAAGGTGAATTTCTTTAGGGATACCAATCTTCATACAGTCTCCTGTGGGTGTGATTTAGTGCATAAAAAGCGAGTGATGGTTTCTGATTGAAACCAAACCTGCTGAGCATAGAAGATTGGCAGTAGGTTTTCAATAAAAAACCTATTTTGAATGCAGGATAGTGTGTGTTTTACACAAGCGGCGCGTTACTTTTACCCTTGATGGGAAAGTAATAAATGGCTTTCGGGTTCGCCCTGTAGGTAGGAGGCACTGGGATCAATGATGAAGTTGCCGTTCATTGCGGTGCGCCCCAGCAGCATACGAAACTGCATATTGTCGCGATTAGTGAGGGTGATTTCCGCGCTGATGAGCGACTGTCCGATAAGTAATTGTGATTCAATGACATAACGCCGCTGTTTGTGTCCGCCCGAATCAGATACAAAACGGCGATCTTTAATGGGCGCGTGGCATTCAATCACTGTGTCGGTGTGTTTTTGCTCAGGGTGAATGGCAAACATCACCCAACGCTGTCCGCCTTTGCGGTAAGGATCCAGTGCGAAAGCGTGCAGCGCAGACGAACGCGCCCCTGTGTCGATTTTAGCTTTGATGTGTTGGAGATTAAGCTCAGGCAATGTCACCCATTCGCGCCAGCCTAATAAAGGGAGTTGTGTCATATTAAAATACGATACCCAGCTTAGTTACTGATTATGTTGTCTGACATTTTATTGCCCGATTTAGTGTTCGCCTGCCGTCCACGGCGATAATGATTATTACCGCGTTTTTTGTTGTTGCGGGCTTTTACCCGTCGTATATCGAGTTTTTGCTGATTGATTTCTACCGTTTTCAGGTGTTGAAATATATCCAGCGGCATTTCATCGGGTAAATTGACCAGCGTGTACAAATCTTGAATGTTGACGTTGTTGATGTTGTTTTTATCAACGCCAGATTCCTCTATCAACACCTGTTTAAGGGTATCCAGAGTGAGCTGATGCTTGCTGCCGACATCCAGCCGATACCGCACCATTTTTATGTTGAGCTGATTGGTGACAGGCGGCAATACGGCAATGTCGATTTTTTGCACCACAGGGGTAATGCTTTTACCCTTTTGCAACAAATACAACAATGCCGAGGCGCAGGTCAAATGATCAACACCCAGTTCTGCGGCAATAATATTGATTGAGTTCCGCTCTGCCAATAAGTTTTCATTGGTTATAATCTGTTGTAAGCTCTGTTTCAACAGCTTGCCTTCATTTATATTATCCAGCATAACATTTATCACAATCCCTGCTTATACCGTCTTAACCATGAATTTCTATATAGGCTTCATCGCGTAACCGCCGTAACCAAAGCTCGGTTTCTTCTTCGATTTTGCGTTTGCGGATGGCTTCGCGTACCAGATTTTTTTTATGCTCTGAGGCATTGTCTTTGTCTTTTCTGTCCAGCACCTGAATTAAATGCCAGCCGAACTGACTTTGTACAGGTTCGCTGATTTGATTGGGGGTTAATTTATTCATGGCTTCTTCAAAGGGTTTGACCAAACTGCCCGGTTCTACCCAGCCCAGTTCGCCGCCTTTGAGTGCTGAACCTTTATCATCGGAATGAGTGCGGGCTAAGGTAGCAAAATCATCACCATCAGTAATACGCGCTTTTAATTCCAGAATGCGTTTTTTTGCCTCGGCATCATCCATCAGTTCGTTGGTTTTTATCAGAATATGACGCACTTTAGTGGTGGAAATAACGTGATTATCAACATCACTTTTTTTACCCAGCATTTTTATAATATGAAAGCCACCCGAACTGCGAATAGGATCAGATATTTCATCAAGGCGCATTTTTCTGACACCGTCAACCAGTTGCGAGGGTACGTCATTAATACCGCGCCAGCCTAAATCACCGCCTTTTAACGCATTGCCATCCTCGGATTCGTTGATAGCCGCTTGTGCAAAGTCCTGCCCTTTACGCAATTTTTTAACCAGATTATCGGCTTTGGTTTGTGCTTTTTGTATTTCTGACGACGATGCACTTTCTTTGACGGCAATCAGGATATGACCTAAATGATATTGGGTTGCCTCGTCACCTGCTTTTTCTTCGGTTTCCATGTAGTGTTCAACTTCGCTGTCACTGACTTTGATACGCGAGCCGATTTCTTTGGCGCGTATCTGGTTAATGACAATTTCATTGCGCATATTGTCCAGAAAACTGCTATAGGGAATACCGCTGTTTTCCAATTCAGTACGAAATTGCTCAAGACTCATGTTGTTGCGTTGTGCAATATCAGCCGCTGAACTATTGAGCATTTCTTCGCTGACACTCACGCCTGCTTTTTCGGCAAGTTGGCGTTGTAATTTGTCAATAATCATTTTTTCCAGCACTTGTTTACGCAGTACCGTTTCTGGCGGCAGTTGCGCTTTACTTTCGGTCATTCTTGCTCTGATTGTTGACACTTCTCTTTCTAACTCGCCTTCGAGAATAACATCGTCTTCGACTACCGCTACGATTCTGTCTATCGTTTCGGCGTAGCCGACAACGCTATTTATCAACAAACTGCAACACAGTGTCAGGACTATTGCTCTATTTTTTTGCTTCATCATTGTGTAGGTTTCCGATAACCATAAATATTTCGTTCAAAGAACTCATCCAGTCTTTCTCCAATACCCGTCAAGCCTTTCAGTTCTATTTGGAAGAAAACACCTGTTTGCGCTTGCCCTTGTGCAACGCCCTGATTAGTTCCAGCGGCAACAAGTCCCGTATCATTAGTAAAGCTACTGAGATAATGCCGCCCTATGACACGAAAACGCCAGCAGCAGTTTTCTTTTTCCAGACCAAAAAAGCCTTCCTGAGTTCTGTTATACAACAGCGAATACTGCCAACGCCCAACCACTGACCAATCATCATAAACAGGCCAATGAAAAGACACATCACTTTGAATAATATCGTCCAGTCGGTTAGGAATCTGCGGGTTTTTTCGATAATAGTAGCCCGCATTAATAATTTCATTAGGCTGATTAATAAAGTGAATAGCCGCCTTGCCGCGTGCAAAATCACTGATGTATTTACCGCGCGTAACATCCTTAACACTCGGATCCCATTGCAAGCCAGTGTCAAAGGTAACGTGCTCGCTTAATTCGCCGCTCAGCTCAGCAATAATCGGCGATGTAAAGTTAGTTTCGATTAAATAAGGATTTAGTCGTCTGTCTTGAAAATAGAGAATATCACCCAGACTCAATTTTAATTTTTCTCTGCCTGTCGTCGAATCAACCAAACGTGAAGTCAACGTCACTGATAACTGATTGGCATCCTGTATTCTGTCTGAACCTGCAAAACGGTTTTCTCTGAACAAACTGGCAAATACAAAATCATATTGCGCAGTATCAAACAACGGGATGTTGTCTTGCTTCTTATAAGGCACATAGAGATAAAATAGTCTTGGCTCCAATGTATGCAGCATTGCTTTACCACCAAGATTCATTTCTTTCTCAAAAAACAGTCCGCTGTCTAATGAGGCAATAGGCAAGGTGCGAGAAATATTACCAATCGTACCAGCCGCCTGCTTACTTAGAAAATACTCGGTGTGTTGCAAAGACAGTCTAGGGGTAATAAAGCCACTGGCGGATTGAAAGGGCAGTGCAACTGAGGGCTTAACATTAAGCCGCTCGCCATTCACCTGCGTGCCATGCTGAAAATACACCGACTCGCTTTCCATCGCCAAATCCAGAGGAACAGGGGCTTTGAATGAGTGATTCAAGTTCAGGTTGACTTGTGGCAGTCGTCGATAAGGCAGAACCAGCAATTGGGGATCAATCCGCTGGTAATTATCTGCTCTGGCGGTCAGCGACACGCCTTCTCTCACATAATTCACATCCGCTGAGCTTCTGAGATAACTGAAATTAGGTAACGCCATCGAGTTACCCAATTGATTAAAATAGTTTTTATCAGACACATAATTCAAATCTATATTTGAATTAATGTGCGGCGTGTAAACCGTGTGGTTGGTCACTGCCCCCAAATAACGTGATCTGTTCAACTGGCTGTCATCAGGCATATATTCTAATTTAACATCGCCTCGGGTCATTTCCTCTAAATAACGGAAATTAGCACCCAGTAACAAGCCTCGGCTGGTCAGATAACGCGGCAGGAAAGTTGCGTCATAATTAGGCGCGATATTCCAATAATACGGCGCGTAAATGCCGACCCCGCCTTGTTGGGTATAGTGCAGTGACGGTGGTAAAAAACCCGTGATACGTCGGTCATCCTTAGGAAAAGACAGATACGGTGTATAAAACACAGGGACACCTTTAAATTCAATCCACGCATTTTTAACCGCGCCTTTGCCCGATATATCATTCAACTTGAGTTCTTCGGCATGAAGCACCCAGTCCTGATTACCTGGTTTGCAACTGGTATAAGCCACCTCTCTGTAACGCGAAAAAGTTTTGCTGTCGCGATAAACCACTTTTGAGCTACCGCGTAAATGCGTGGCAGGAGAAATAAATAATGCGTCACGCAGTTTTGATTGATCGCTGGCTAATTTTATCGACGCAGAACGACCGTATAACGCCAATTCATCCTCGTTGTAATACACATCCCCGTTTAAATCCAAGGTTTGCGACACCTTGTCATAGTTGGCGATATGCGATAACGAATGTTGATCGGCACGGTTTATTTCCACATTACCCAAATAACTGCCGATTTCATTATCAAATATTTCTGCAAAATCCGAGGTCAGTTCCAGTGGTGCGGTGTCACGATTATTTTTCCCTGCATCCGCATTCAACTTGGCTTGTTGTGTGCTGGCATCAATTGCCCAAGGATCGTATTTTAATTTTGAGGTGAGTGTTTCAAAATTCTGCTCATCGCTATTATCGAAAGCAGGATCTAACAGACTCAAACTATAGTCACTCTCTTTAGCCACTTTCCGAACAGGATGCGCTTGCCCCTTAGGATCAGCTCCCACTAACTGACAGTTCCAGTTTTCCTCCTCATTACTGCTATCACAATTCCAGCCTGGATGTTTGTTTGCTGTCGTGGTACTGGAACTGCTGGATGTGGCGCGTGTTGCCGCTGGAGGCAGTTGAATAGGCTCATCTGATGAACTGCCAGTCGCTTTTTCCGCACTCACCTCTGGCGTTGTTTCTTCTGCTACAGGCGCGTCGTCAACTGGCTTGCGTTGCGTTGCGAACGGCATGAAAGACTCAACCGATTCTTCCTTGGTAGGCGGCTCGACAGGCTTGGAACGCTGGGTGATTATCGGTTCAACAGCTTGAACAGGCGGTTTCACCACGGGTACAGGCGCGGGTTTAGGGCGTTGTACTGTTACAGGCTGAACAGGCTGAACAGGCGGTGCTACAGGTGCAGTAATCGGTTTAACAGGACGAGCGGTTGTAATGGGGACAGGCTTATCATCCACTACGCGCAAATCCGCTGGCTCAGTTAATGACGGTGTAAATTTTCTATCGGGTTGAGAAACAGGCTCATTAGTCTGAGCGGAGGGCTTTTCATCACCCACACAAAGCCACTCTTTCGTGTCTTTATCTTGCTTACAATCCCACGCTGCGTCATTAGCAAAGCTGACAGGGGCATACAATAAGGGCAAAAAAACCAGAGATAATCGGCGGCTCATAGGCAATATTAACTTTAGTAACGTAATGTGTGGTAAATCGCATAAAATGCTGATTTATCATTTTACCTCAATTCAACTACCGCGTTATAACTAATCTATGATGATTGACGACTTAAGAAGCCTCGCCATGCTCGACTGGCTGGAAAACGACCTGTTATTGACGATTAACCGTTGCGAAATTGCCTCCAGTGATGCCAGTTTCCGTCGGTATTTTAGAATACACACACCAGAAGGCTCGTTTATCATCATGGACGCACCGCCTGACAAAGAAAAACTTGAACCCTTTATGCACGTTGCCGCCCTAATGGCACACGCCCAGCTACACGTTCCCGCTATTTTTCAGCACAACTTAACCGATGGCTTTTTATTGCTGGAAGATTTGGGTTCGCGCTGTGTACTGGATGAAATCAACAGCCAGAACGCACACGCTCTATATCAAACTACCTGCGCGAGTTTACTAAATCTGCAAACCAACACCGACTTGGCAAGCAGCCAACTGCCCGCTTATGACGAAGCCCTATTAGAACGTGAACTGGGTATTTTTGAAGAATGGTTTTTAGGGCAGTATTTGGATATTGAAATCCCTGCCGCGCTGTGGCAAAACGTCCGCGACATTCTTATTAATTCCGCGTTGGAGCAACCTGTCACCTGTGTACACCGCGATTATCATTCCCGCAATCTGATGGTATTGGAGGACAACAGCATCGGCGTGATTGATTTTCAAGATGCGGTGTTGGGGCCGATTACTTACGATGTAGTGTCGTTATTGCGTGACTGTTATGTCGCGTGGGACGCGGAACAAGTGGAAAGCTGGATGACCACTTACTATCAGCAATTACACGATGCCCAGCTGATAAACTGTGAGTTGGCGCAATTCAAACGCTGGTTTGATTTAATGGGAATGCAACGCCACCTTAAAGCTATCGGCATTTTTTCGCGGCTGAATTTTAGGGATAACAAACCTAATTATCTGAACGACATCCCGCGCACTCTCCACTATGTCACCACGCAAGCCGCCGCTTATACTGAGCTTGCCGAATTCAGCGCGTTTTTAAACACCATCGTATTACCCGCCTTATGAAAGTCATGATTTTAGCCGCAGGGCGCGGCGAACGAATGCGCCCTTTAACCGACCACACGCCGAAACCGTTATTATCTGTCGCGGGCAAACCGATTATTGTCCACACCATCCTGCAACTGGTGAACGCAGGTTTTACCGATATTGTCATCAACCACGCCCATTTAGGCGAACAAATCGAAACCACGCTGGGCAGCGGACAACAATTCGGCGCAACTATTTGTTATTCGCCCGAAGGTGAACAAGGTTTGGAAACCGCAGGCGGTATTATCAACGCCCTGCCCTTGCTGGGTGACGCGCCATTTATAGTGGTGAATGGCGATATTGCCACCGATTTTGATTTTGCCACGCTGAAAAATGTTCGTGTGGATTTAGCGCATTTAGTATTAGTGCCGAATCCTGAACACCACCCTAACGGTGATTTCGGGCTGGATGATACAGGGCTGGTGGATGAACGGGCGCGAGAAGCATTGACGTTCAGCGGTATCGGTTTGTATAACCCTGAACTGTTTCATAATCTGCCCGCAGGTAGCCGAAAACTAGGCGGACTGTTACGGCAAGTAATCAATAAACAGCGCGTATCAGGTCAGCAACACACAGGCTTCTGGTTGGATATAGGCACACCCGAACGCTTGCAAGACCTGAATGCGTATTACGAGCGTTCTATCATCAAACCTGCGAGGTTTTAAAAACCTCGCAGGTTTAATTTTCGTGGACAATTTTCATTTAACAAAGCTAATAAACTGCCGATAAGGTGAGTCGTTTTTCCAAGTGAACGCTTCGGTGTAATAGTGCATTAACGCCAGATAACCCAACAAACCCAACGTTATCGCCTTACGAATTTCCACACCGAAAATGACCTGTGTCAGATAACTGACCACGTTATCGCCGTAAGCCTGCAACACAAACGCCAGTGCAAATGACAGCAACGGCAACACCACAAAAATAGACAGCCGACACTGCTGAGCGATGCGATAAATCACATTTTTCGGCTGAACGTGGTGTTTGTTGTAATCATGCGTTACATAAAAAATATACGCCGTAGCATCGTGTACCAGACGCGGTACGAGAATGGCGAAAAAATAATATTGCTGCGTATATAAATAAAAACTGCTTAACACCAGCAATACATTCGCCCATAAAAACCAGCGACCAAACGCCGTATTCACATACCGCTGACAATACGCGGCACTGATAACCAGCAAGGCACACAAACCACCCGCAATGCTTTTAATCCATAATACTTGCTGCACTTCCAAACTATTATTTAAAAAAATACCAATATAAATAAACAGTCCTGCGCTGACACTCAGCCACAACAATAAATAAAACGCCCATTCAGGCAAACGACATACCCCACGCGCCACGCCATGTTGTTGTTTAAGCACATGGTAAACCGTCCACGCCGCCACCAATACATAAAACGCCCGATAAGGAATAAACAAACTGCCCACACCGAAAAATACTGCCAGCGCGAGTGTCATCCACACTAATTTTGATTTATAAACAGTGAAATAGTCACTATTACTGGTCAAGACAATCGAGCTGGCAATAATATGCGGTGTGCCGAACAGCACCTGAAATAATAACAGATGAGTCGGACGACTCGGTAAAAACGCCTGTAACGCACCTTGCCACCACCAACTATCCAGCAACTGTAACAACACACACAGCGGAATAATGGCATACAGCCCTAATAACAGGCGAAATGAGACGGCGAGCTTGCGTGTTTCGGGCAGTTCTTGAATGGATAGGGCTTGTGCAGACATAAAGCAATCCTCCTCAGTATTGTTATTATTTTCAGCAAAAGGTAAGTTAAACTAATCACAACCCTGCTTTCAAGTCCTTTTTATCACGATGAATTTTCAATTACACCCGCGTTTACAACAAGACTGCATTACTATCGGTCGCTTCGAGTTATGCCGCTTATTAATGATGAACGACAGCCAATACCCTTGGTTTATTTTAGTGCCAGAGATTAGCAATCTGACTGAACTGTATCAGCTTGATAAAACCCAGCGTGAACTATTGATGGAAGAATCCTGTTATCTTGCTGAAAATCTGGCAGAATTATTTCAAGCCGATAAAATGAATATTGCCAATATCGGCAATATGGTTGCGCAACTGCATATTCATCATATCGTACGTTACCAAACCGATAGTGCATGGCCTGCGCCTGTGTGGGGGAAGTTTGCGGCAGTGCCTTATACCGAGGCACAAATAACAGAACGAGTCAGTCAAATGACCGCTCGGTTAAGTGAAAAACTGCACTTGATTGAATAAGATTGTCCACGAAAAGCACGAAAGACACGAAAATTTTATCGCTGTTATTTTTCGTGCTTTTCGTGTCTTTCGTGGACAAGATCTGTTAATCCGCCTCAGCCAGATTACTGTTATTCATCGAATAAGTAAAATACACAATCAAACCAATCACCAGCCAAACCACGAAGCGCAACCACGTCACCGACGGTAAAAAGCCCATCAACGCGCCACAAGACAGCATCCCCAATACAGGAAATAACGCACCAAACGGAGCTTTAAACGGACGCTTCATATCGGGTTTAGTAATCCGCAACACGATAACCCCTAAACACACCAGCACGAACGCCGCCAATGTGCCGATATTCACCAGTTCTGCCAAATCACCCAGCGGAATAAAACCTGCAATCAGAGAAATAATGATGCCGCACAACACAATAACGCGCACAGGCGTTTGGGTTTTTGGATTTACTTCACTAAAAAACGGCGACAACAGACCATCACGCGACATGGCAAAAATAATGCGCGTCAAGCCGTAATACAACACCAGCATCACCGTGGTTAAACCTGCAATAACACCCGTCGCAATCAATGCCGAAGCCCAATCATAACCCAGTAAAAACAGCGCGTGCGCCACAGGCGAGGACACATTCAACTCTTTATAATTCACCACACCTGTCAGCAAGCCCGACACGACAATATAAACAATGGTACAAAATACTAAGGAAGTGACAATACCGAACGGCAAATCACGCTGTGGATTTTGCGCCTCTTCGGCGGCAGTCGATACCGCATCAAAACCCACATAGGCAAAAAACACCAGCGATGCGCCCGCTAACACGCCTGTAGTTTTGCCATCGGGTAAGGTCTGAAACCAGCCAAACGGCATAAACGGATGCCAATTTTCTGGATGCACATTGAATGCCGCCACACCGATAAAAATACTGATAGTAATTAATTTCACCACCACCATGGCATTATTGGCTTTGGCACTGTGCTTCACACCCATAATCAGCAAGCCCATTAATAAGAGAATAATGACCGAGGCGGGTAGATTGACAATCCCGCCCATTTTTGGGGCTTTGGTCAATACCTCAGGCAGGGGAAAACCGATAGCGGTCAGCGCGTTATTAAAATAACCCGCCCAGCCATTAGCCACCGCCGCCACGGAAATGCCGTATTCCAGCAATAAATCCCAGCCGATAATAAAGGCAATCATCTCGCCAAATGCCGCATAACTGTAACCATACGCACTGCCACAACCACCCACCGAAGCCGATAATTCCGCATAAGACAACGCCGCAAACGCACACGCCAAACCCGCAATAACAAATGACAACATCACCGCAGGGCCTGATTGCGTGGCGGCGGCTATGCCCGTCAATACAAAAATACCTGTACCGATAATCGCACCGATACCCAGAAACGCTAAATCCCACGCCGATAAACAGCGTTTAAGACCGTGATCGACGCCTTCGTCTTCCGAAGTAACGTGTTTAGTGCGAAATATTTGCAGTGCCATAATTAACAACTCTTGGTTTATGTGAAAGCTGGATTATAACGCACCTTAGATAAACAACAACGCAGGTCAATTACCGATAAATACTAAGAAATTCACGGCAATTTGCCGTCACACATCGTTATTTTTACACGTTAAAATGAACAAATACCCTAAGCTCATGATAAAATTCATCTATAGACAAGCCTGATTATTAAACCCAGTGCTACACTTAACGCATTGTTCCAAGAGAAATTTATTCTAATGAAAATCCGCACTCTACTTACTTGTTTGCTGTTATTGTCGTCTATCGGCACAGCATACTCGACCACCTACGACTTACCGCCGATGAAAGGTGATACAGTCATCGCTCATTATCCGAATGAAGACAGTCACCTAATCACCGTGACACGCGCAGACTATCCTGAAATACCTGAGACCGAGAATATCACTCTATTAGACATTGCAAAACGCTATGGCTTAGGGCAAGAAGAAGTCGTCAGATTAAATTCTTCCGACCTTCGGTGGCTGGTACTGCCCTGCCAGAGTTGTCCGGATACGCACGGTGGCTTTCAACCGCCTGTTAATAACAAACAAAGTGAAACCGTCCGCATCCCTAACAAGCGTATTCTGCCCGATTCGCCTCACAATGGCATCACGCTGAATATTGCTGAATTCCGTATGTACTACTACCCGCCCAACACAGGCAAAGTGTATTCTTTTGCACATGGTATCGGTAGACAAGATTGGAAAACGCCGTTAGGTCAAACTAGAATTACGCGCAAAATTAAAAACCCAACATGGACTCCGCCTGCTTCTATTCGCCGCGAACACGCTGCCGAAGGTGATCCTTTACCCGCCGTCGTTCCCGCAGGCCCGCACAATCCACTCGGCACACGCGCTCTGTATTTAGCCCTTCCGGGTGAATACCGCATACACGGTACCGATGTCGATAAAATTTACGGTATCGGTATGCAAATTACCCACGGCTGTGTGCGTATGTATCCGACTGATATTGAAGAATTATATGACTTAATCGCAGAAGGTACGGTTGTCTATATGGTTAAACAACCCATCAAGGTCGGCTGGTTGAATAATGTCCTGTACGTCGAAGCGCATCCTGATTTAGAAGGCGAAAACATGGGCAAAGAACGTCGCTACCAAGTTGCCTTGGATTTAATTCGCAAGCGTAATGGCGGTGAACTGCCTGAGTTTGATCAAAAAGCTCTGAATGACGCACTGGAAAAGTTGGATGGCGAACCTGTCGCCCTGTATGAACGCTTACCACCGATAGATGGAATGGAAGCCATGCCTTCAACTGAACCCACTTTGCCACCTGCCATTAACGATGAGCCTTTAACACCACCGACACCTGAACCTGTGTCGAAAATCACGCCAAAAGCGACCGCTGTTAAAGTAGCCGCAAAACCTGCGCCTAAAGTTGGTACCAAAGTCGCTGTTAAAGCCGTTCCTAAAGTGGACACTAGAGTCGCCGTTAAACCTGCGCCTAAAGTGGATACCAAAGTTGCTGTAAAAGCCGCGCCTAAAGTTGACACCAAAGTCGCCGTTAAACCTGTGCCTAAAGCTGCTCCCAAAATAGCCGCAAAACCTGCGCCCGCACCTAAAGCTGTCACTAAAGCCGCAGTAAAACCCGAAGCAAAAACTGCCTCAAAATTGACCATCAAACCGCCTGCGACTATTTCATAGGTGATTACACCGTCAGTTTAGTTATGACGGGTAAAGTTGCTAGACCTGCGAGGTTTTTAAAACCTCGCAGGTCTTTATCGCATAAGTCATCATAAAATAAACTGAATACTAGTTTTACAACATCTCCAACGCCAACAACGCCATATTCTTAGAACCACCGCCCTGCCCTAATCGCTGTTTAACCTCTGCCAAATTTTCCCGCATCGCTACGCAATACGCTTCATCGGTCAATATCCGCTCAATTTCTGCCGCTAAATTCTCGGCCGTCGCCTCATGCTGAATAAACTCCCGCACAATCGACTTACCCGCGACAATATTCGGCAACCCGATAAACTTCGTTTTCACCAGCAACCGCCCCAGCCAATACGTCAGCGGCGACAGCTTATAACAAATCACCATCGGCACCGTCAGCAACGCAATCTCCAGCGTCGCCGTCCCAGAAGTCGTCATAATCGCATCACAACACTGCATCACATCATAAGGTTGCTGCTTAATCACCGTCACCTGCACAGGCGCGTCAGTTAAATACTCAGCCAACAAATCATCACTGATTGAATCCGCTTGCGGTAACACAAACTGACAATCAGCAAACTTAGCTTTTAACAATGCGGCAGCGGCAAGCATCACAGGCAACAAGCGTTTAATTTCATTCGCCCGACTGCCTGCCAACAAACCAACCACCCGCCGATTAGCATCCAAGCCAAACCGCGCCATATCTTCGGCTTTAGTGTATTGCGGATGCACCTTATCCACCGACGGATGCCCGACATAACGCACAGGCACATTCTCCGCCTCATAATAAGGAATCTCGAACGGAAAAATCACCGCCATCATATCAATCACTTTTCCATAAGCCTTCACCCGTCCTGCGCGCCACGCCCACACCTGCGGACTGACATAAAACAACACCTTAATCCCCTGTTGTTTTGCATACGTTGCCAGCTTAAAATTAAATTCCTTATAATCCACACACACCAATAAATCAGGGCGTTCGGTATCAATAATCCGCTTCATCAAAGTCAACGCCCGCCGAATATCGCCATAATGTTTCAACACCTCGACCACGCCGATAACGCCAATCCCCGCCGAATCATAGCGAATATCAACCCCCGCCTGCGCCATCTTCGCCCCGCCCATACCAATAGCGTTAATATCAGGCTGGTGTTTTTTAATTTCTAAAAACATATTAGCCGCGTGTTGATCGCCAGACGATTCGCCCGCGCTGAAAAGAATTGTGGAGGTCATTATTACACCCGAATTCTAACTTGATTAGTTAGCTTTATTTGATTGTATAACTCGATTTCTTTTTCATGTTCAAAAGTCACAGATATGCAGTAATCCTGCATTCTATTTAAAGCGGTTATCCACCTATTAGAGTTTAAAAGCACTAACGAAACAGGGGATGCAGGTCTATTTTTAGGCTCATTCTTATACTCTTTCCATGCTTTTTGATGGCATCCTGCTTTTCTAGTCGTTGCAAGCGGAAAAAAATTAATTTCAAATTTCTTTAAATCATCAGGTACACCACCCGATTGTTCAGTATTCTCGGAAATAACGCCATATTTTTCAATTAGAGTTTCTGGGTTGACCGAATGAAAAAGATGAAATTCCATTCTATTTCCTAAATAACTGTCACCACGAGAAAGGCGAGTTTCAGGATTAAAAGTGAGCGTGACGATTATTCTTTTTTTACCTTTCTCAGTAAAAAATATATCGGGGAGTTGTAATGAATAAACTTTTATTTGATCTAAGCCAATTTTGTTTTCATCCCAAAGAACAGTTCTATTACTAAATGAATTAACTGCCCTATCAAAATCACTTAATCCAAATCCGCAAATGGAAAGGTGCTTAGTTTCTGCCTCTTTCTTATCTTTAGTTGAATAAAAATCTTTACTAGGTACAAATGGATAACTCGCCCCCATAAGTAACATATTCTTAATAAACAAACCTGAGCGTTGTGGAAATTTATTAGCAATTTTACCCGCTAAATGCGCCACTTTTGGTGCGGAAAAACTTGTGCCATAATCTAGTTTTATAATATCGCCAATAGCTTTATTATGTAATAGTACAACCCTTCCGCCTCTGTCACCGTCTTCTGGTATATTGCCATGATTTTCATAGAGAATAAGATTACCGCCATATTCCACTAATTCGGGTTTAATCATGCCATTAATACCGTTACCTGTTCGAGTAAAAGGAGACGGTTGATTTTCTTCTGCAATAGGTGTTTTTATTTGTTCTGCGCCATAACGCTCTCGTTCAATTCTAACTTCACCCGCAATAGAACCAATGGTTAAAGCTAAAGCAGCGGTTGCTGGATTAATGATTTTAAAATCTTGGTTTTCTGTCAGATAAGCAGGATAATTATCTTTTATATCAGTAATGGTTTCAAAAATAGCTAGTGGGTGTTGATTTCCTGCTGAAACAATAAAAACTACATCTGGAAAAGTAAATGCTAATTCATCAATAAGTGCGGCAAGTGGTAATTGCCGCGAATAGTTTTTATGCCATATTTCATTGCTGTTACCTAACGATATATTAACAACACGAATATGATAATCTGGGTTTGATAAGAAACTTTCTACTGCATCTTTAAATTGATGCTCAATAAGTTTTTCAGGGTCATAAACTGCGGAAACTATTCCATTGAAATCATTTTTTTCTGCATACATGACTTTAGCGGAAAATATCCAATTTGATGGGATAAATTCTTTGTTTTTCAAACAACTTTCAATATCACCATAAGCCGCACAACCTGCAACAGCCGTACCATGTCCTACAGTGTCCTGTGTTGCGTTTTCACCTGTTTGGAAATTTTCTTCACCACCTACGCATTTTTCCAGCATGGGATGATTTGAAATAATCCCAGAATCAATGATTAATATGCCTACTGCGTTTTCGTCAGGCGAATTAATTTCAATATTATCAATATCAGGGCTGTAATATTCAAACGGATTGAATTGTGTTATAGCAGGTCTATCAGCTCTTGCAATTTCTTTGAATTCTATAATTTCATCAAAGACATTTTTTGTTAATTTGATTCGTAAGAGCACAAATGTTTTGGTTATTAACCTATCAAAAATTTTGAATTTCGTCCTATCTGTATATTTTTGTTCCAATTCAAAAATAAATTGTTCATTTTGTTGAGGGTCAACCATCTTCCATAATTCTACATCAATAAAATCTGCTGTTTCATCTAATGGCTTATACTGCAATGCTTTACCAATTTTTTTATCTGAGGGTATATCTTGAAAAGATTCTATAGCATTAAAAAAATCATATCCAGCTCCACTAGGTTTTCCATAAGTATCTAGCTTATTTTTAAAGTTTCTTAATTCAGTATCATCTGCAAAAACAATCCAATAGCCTTTTTTATTTTCTGCTACTGATAAAACATGAATTCCCATTCTGGCTAATTCACCTTCCAATCCATCAGGCGAAACAGATTGGTTTATTTTTATCTCAAAAATTAAATTAGGATTGATTTTTCCAGAAAACTTATTTTTTAATGTAGCAAAAGAATTTTTTATTCCATCGACGTTTTGTATAGCTTGTTGTGCAAAATTAGCTTTATTTCTACCAGATGGTAAAGCGTAACCACCGCCTCCTCGTTTTGGTTTGCTATTAATATCTCCTGCAACAATAGGCAATCTGAGATGTTCATATTTTTCCATTATTTATTTCCCATAAGATTGTTCCTTACCTTTTCTCTGCGAATAAATTTTTCAATAGCACGGATAATATCGTTTTGCCCTAAATGGTTTCTTGAGCTAATAATGGCAGTTTTCATAGCTTCTTCTGTAACCATCTTAATATCGGCAGGTGAAAATCCATCAGTCATACTGGTGGCTTTAGCAATATCAATATCAGTATCTTTTTTAATTGTTTTTAAATAAATTTCAAATAATTTTTTCCTAGTATTTTCATCAGGTAATTCATAATAAACAATATCGTCAAAACGCCGCCATATTGCAGGGTCTAGCATATTTTGATGATTGGTAGCCGCTAATATGATACTGTCTCCTTTGAAGTTATCTAGCATTTGCAAGAAATTATTAACGACTCGTTTTATCTCACCGTGTTCGTGACTATCATCTCTGTTTTTTCCAATGACATCAAACTCATCAAATAAAACTATCCATGTATTGCTTTCTATATAATCAAATACTTTCCGCAGATTAGTTGCGGTTTCACCTAAATAAGATGAAATAATGGCATCAAATCGAACATACACTAGAGGAATATTTAAAACTGAACTAACAATTTGTGCGGAAAATGTTTTTCCTGTTCCCGGTTTTCCACACAAAAGTATTTTTCGCTTATTTTGTAGATTATAAGTAGCCAAAATATCGGCATCTTTAAACTCTCTAATTACTTGTTCTAGTTGTATTTTTACTTCATCTGCAACAATAAGACTATCAATGCTTTTATCGAAATGTTGTATTTCTAATAATGGAAAACCTTTTTCTGAATCTCTTGGTATAGGTAAGGAATTTTTAAATCGCCTACTACTATTTTGCACATTACTTACAGAAAAAAGAGCTTTCTCTAAATCCTTAGCGACTACGGTATGTTTTTTACGTTTTTCATGCTCGATATATTCGCGTGCTATTTGGATAAATGTATCATTATCCTTGTCATTGAAAGACATAAACAGTTGTTTTATTAAGTCTGTAGTTGTCATTTTCCTTCCTTGTTTGTCAAAATTTCTACATAAATAAAATGATTAATTTAATCCAACAACACATTTATTTTTGAAAACATGGATGAATTAATAATTTTACATTTTTAAGCGTTGTAATCATGGAATTGCATAAACACAACATCGTTCCCACGTTGCGTGAGAACGATGTGATAGGGTTGTCTAGTCAAATGTCAAGGTTGCTGCTTTTTCGCCGTTGACGAATACGAAGCAATGGGTGGTGTTGGTGCCGTCGGTTATGCACGAGGCGGTGACGGGTTTATTTTTATAATAGCCTGTGAATTCTCCGTCACCTGTCCACGCTGCAAGTGCATGGTTAATAACGATTTCATTATTTATTTTAATAATAACCATGCCGTGTGAATCATCCATTTCGCCCGATATATCCCACGCCGCACCTGCGTAATTGGCGGGGCGGTAGGTTTGTGAAGGGGCGATGGTGGTGCAGCCTGCTAATAAAACAATCATTGATGCAATAAGTACGTTTTTCATGTTTTTCTCCAGTAGCTTATGGGTGGTGAGTGATAGGTTGAATTAGGCAACCTACTTTGTTAAGGCTCTATATCTTCATAAAACTGTGTTTCAAAACGCGGTGTACACAGGGCGAGAAATATTAAATCTTCTGCGCCTGTGTTGGTAATTTTTTGCGTACAAAGTGGAGGAATGATAACGACACTGCCCGCGCTGACGGGTTGTGCGGGTAAACCGCCTACTTCCACATTCCCTAGACCTGACAAAATCACATATCGTTCAACCAGCCCTGTTAAACGGTGCAAGCGGGTACTCATGCCCGCTTTAACCCGCGCTCTGGCAATGGATAAGGCGGGGTCTTGCGCTGAGTTGGAGAGTTCTAAAATGAAACAACCTTCTTCAAAGTAGTATTCCGCACTTTCTGGGGTGTTGATGATGTTTGCTTGCATGGTTTTTACCCTATTTCAGTCAGAGAAACGGTTGTGTATTAAATATGTTGTGTTTACGCCAACATGACTGCCATTAAATTAAGCCAGACTATCTGTAACTGCGTAGCAGTGAGATGTTTGTAGCAGCAACGAAATACAAATAATCAAGCCGCGTAGGGGTGAAATGTTTGTCCTCATCTAACATTTCACCCCTACGGGGTTATCAAGTCATCTAAATTTTCTCGTTCCTACGCGCCTGCGTGGGAATGCAGTAGAGACGCACTGCGTCTCGCACCGCAGCGCGGTGCAAAGGCATTCCCACGCGGCGCATCACTGCCATTAAGTTAAGCCGTTCGTGGTGAGCTTGTCGAACCATGAACGGCTTAACTTCGGGGTTTCGGATTTTTCCATTCACCCTTCGACAGGCTCAGGGCGAACGGAAAAATCCT
>JAURYI010000066.1 GCA_030654015.1 Methylococcales bacterium
GAGGAAAGGTAGACCGATAAGACCTTGGTTTAAGAAAATAAAACCGTCTGCGAGCGCAGGTCGCCTTTCCTTACTTTTTACATCTCGAACAGTTGCGAGGAACGCCAAGCGATTCCGTATTTAACAAGAAAGAGAACAAAAGGTGACTATCATGTCAGAAACTAGCGAACAAATCATCATGGTAGGCGTGGATGTGGCAAAAGACAAGCTGGACATTGCGTTTGCGAATGAACCCGTGCTGATGATTAAAAACGAGGCATCCGCCTTTAAAAAGCTGCTTAAAAACAGAGCCATACAGTCGTTATGCTTTGTCATGGAAGCGACAGGCGGTTACGAAAAACCATTGGTCAGTTTCTTGTTGACGGAAAACATCAAAGTCGCGGTGGTCAACGCCAAACGGGTGCGTGATTTTGCCAACGCGATGGGTGCATACGCGAAAAATGATCGTATCGATGCCAACATGATTCGTTACTATGCAGAAACAGCCTATCCCAAAGGACGACTGCAATGGCGCGAGCCGCGCTCAGAAGTGGAACAACGCATCGAAGCCCTCGTCAAACGCCGTCATCAAGTGGTCGAACAAAAAGCCATCGAACAACAGCACCAAGCCACCGCTTACGACAAAGATGCCGTGCGCTCGATTAAGCGGGTCATTAAACAACTTGACGAAGAAATCCGTACTATTGAAGCGAAAATCCAGACCGACATTGATAACGATGACGGCTTGAAACAAAAAGTAGCGCGGTTACTCACCGTCAACGGCATCGGCATCGTCAACGCCATGACACTCGTGTCCATGCTGCCAGAACTGGGCAAAGTCTCCAACAAAGAAATTGCCGCCTTAGTCGGTGTCGCGCCTTACAGCAAAGACAGCGGCAAAAAAACAGGCAAGCGCACCATCTTCGGCGGCAGAGCATTAATCCGCTCCGTCCTATACATGGCGATACTCAGCGCGAAACGCTTTAACAAACCCATTAAAACTTTTTACCAACGACTCATCGCCAGCGGTAAACCCAAAAAAGTCGCCCTCACCGCCTGCATGAGAAAACTGCTGATTACCCTGAATTCAATGGTTAAACATCAGTCTGAATGGCATCCAAATTTTCCAGATTTAGCTTGATTTTTAACACAGTTGCTCGCAGGTTT
>JAURYI010000090.1 GCA_030654015.1 Methylococcales bacterium
GCGCAGGTACTACGGGTGTAGGAGCAGGTACTACGGGTGTAGGAGCAGGTACTACGGGTGTAGGAGCAGGTACTACGGGTGTAGGAGCAGGTACTACGGGTGTAGGAGCAGGTACTACGGGTGTAGGAGCAGGTATTACGGGTGTAGGAGCAGGTATTACGGGTGCAGGAGCAGGTGTTGTAGCCGTTGTAAACTCATGGGCACCAATATCGGGTGCTGTTGCTTTTCGAGCCACTTTAAAGAAATCGGTAGTCACACCTGCTACGGTGACGCCCACGCCTATCATAGGTGAGCCTGCCAATAGTTTGAAATAATTGGGTGTCAATGCACCCGCTGTAGTCGCGCCTGTTTTGGCTACTCTCGGATCGCCAGCAATATTGGTTGACGCTAGAACGGCTGGTAGTACCGACCAGTTATTATTGGAAAAAGTAATGCCGTTTTTACTGGGTATAGCACTGTCCGCGCCCAAAATAATGTTATTTCTAATTTGAGAATTGGTATTGACGATAGCAGGATTACCACCTGAGCCTGTAAATAAACCGCCACCAACAATCGTATTGTTGGCTATCAATACATTTTTCAAGCCCGAATTGGCAACCTCTGTCCAGCTGAACGCATCAAAATCGGTATTGTAGATAAAATTATTAATAATGGTATTGTTGGCAGAACGCGGCTTGCTTGCTACTTCATCCGCTAGTGTAATTGCAGCAGGAGCAGCATTTCTTCGCGTTGGTATGGCAGGATTTGACGATACATAAACCATATTGCGCTGAATCAAACTGTTAGTGGTATCTGAAATGTACAGGTTGATAGTCCAGTTGTCGTAAACAATATTGTCTTCCATCGTGCAGTGGTCGGCTTCAAAACAGGATAAGCCTTCACCCCAGTTGTTATAGACCTTATTGCGTCTGAAAGTAGCATAAGAAGTAATTCCCGGTTTCAACGCACTGGCATTGCGATTGCGTGCCGCACTCATTCCAGTAGCCCAGCCTGATGTTACTTGTCCTGTGTTGGTGGAATTACGTCTTGCAGCTTGCCAGATAGTTGAATCTTCTACCGTGTTGTAATCGCCGCCAAGTAATACACCTGTTTCCCAGATATGATGCACATTCATTTTACTGATTGTATTATGATGCCCGCTTACCTCTAAGCCATAGCCGCCGACATACGTTCCAGTGGTGTTACTATTTTTTACCTCAAAGCCAGACACGGTATTGTTATTACCGTACACCGATAAAAGCACACCCCAATCGCCTCTAGGCAATGTGTTGCCTCCGTCTATAACAGGGGTATTATTTGGATAAGCACTCAGCGTAATGCCGTTTTGCCCAATGGAGACGGTTTCGTTATATGTCCCCGTCATGACATAAACAATGTCGCCACTTGCTTTAGCTTTATTTAATCCGTTGTTTATTGTTTTTACGGGTGTTGTCAGCGATGTACCTGTATTGCTATCAGAGCCAGTAGGCGATACATAATAAGTTGCGGCATAAAGGGGCTGTAGTCCAAGAAGTCCTTGAATACAAGCGGTAAGAAGTAATTTTTTGGTTCTATGTTTCATGGTATTTTACCTTAATTTTTAATTGGAGATTGATCTCCGTTTATCACTCTTTTTGATAAAGCAGTACTAATATTATGATTTTTATAAGTAACAGCATCATTTTCATAACGGTTTACTTTTAAAAGTCGATTTGCATTTATATGAATAAACTTAAGCATATTTCATGCCACCTATTTTATTATATAAATTATTGTTTTAAATCAATTAGTTATAATAATTAAGTGCCTCTTAAGAAAGAAGAGGTATTAGCAATAATTGAATTTTTAATAATCAGCCCTTAAATGTCAGAGTAATCACGCCATGCCTAAAAAAATCGGAAAGTTTTTTGAGTCGGATGCGGATAAAAAACAGTTTGACAATAAATGTAATTTTTTTGTAAAAAAATGTTTTTTTTTGACAAAAAACGTCTTATTGGTAATGGATGCTGCTCATTAAAAATAGCTATGAGCATTCACCTGCTTTATAAAAAATGATAATACAATCAACGTTATTCATAGCGTTCTTGATTCGTGCGGGACAATTCGATAAAACCATGTGTGCCACGCTTGGATTTAACTGCTAACCACTCTTTTAGCTGCAATAACTCAGGCGTTTCTTCCAGACCATCCAGCGGTTGTTTATTTTTTAGCAGGCGAAATGCGGTTTCCAGCACCTTGTAACGTTCGCCTGTAATACCTGCGCGTCTTAAGCCGATGGTGTTTAAACGGTAGTGCCGTGCGGGTCGTCCACCTATCAGCGTGAACGGAATGACATCCATATTCAGCCCTGTCGTGCCTTGCACGATAGCGAATGAACCGACGCGGCAAAATTGATGCACTACCACTGCACCACCCATGAAGACATTATTACCCACTTCAACATGACCGCCGATGGCAACATTATTGGCGAAGATGGTGTTGCTGCCGACCTTGCAGTCATGCGCAACATGACTGTTATTCATAAAATAACAATTGGATGCGATGCGGGTTTCGCCGTGTTCTTTAGACGCACGGTGCGCGGTAAAGCCTTCTCTGAAGACATTGTTATCGCCTATCAGCAACCATGACACCGTTTCCGCCTTAAAGCTGGTATCTTGCGGCAAGCCACCTAATACCGCATGAGGATGTAACACATTGCCCTTGCCCATTTTGACATAACGCTGCACCACTGCGTGTGCGCCGATATGGCAGTTATCGCCTAATTCAACGCCTGATTCGATAACGGCAAAAGGATCTACGGTAATGTTGTCGCACAGCACAGCGTCTGGGGCAATATAAGCAGTAGGGTGTATGTGTCGGGTCATGTTTAGCCTCGTGGATGATATTTTGTGTGTAAGTCTTTTAAACGTTGGCTGGCAACGTGAATATAAATTTGTGTGGTCGATAAATCGGAATGCCCAAGTAATAATTGTACTACGCGCAAGTCCGCACCGTGATTTAACAAATGGGTGGCAAAGGCGTGCCTTAGGGTATGCGGGGATAATTCTTTGTTAATACCCGCCGTTTTAGCGTGGCGTTTAATGATATGCCAAAAGGCTTGGCGCGTCATGCCGCCCCCTCGATGAGTGACAAATAAATAATCACACTGCCGCTCTCCTAGCAAGCTGCCCCGCGCACTGGTCATGTACGTTTCCATCCAGCTCATGGCTTCTTCACCGACGGGTACTAAACGTTCTTTATTGCCTTTGCCGATGATTCTGACCACACCCTGACGAAAACTGATTTGTTCAAAGGTTAACCCCACCAATTCTGAGACGCGCAAGCCTGTGGCATACAGCATTTCCAGCATGGTTTTATCTCTCAAACCGCGTGGATTACTGACTTCGGGGGTGTTAAGCAATAATTCCACATCGTGTTCCGATAACGACATAGGTAACGGCTGACCGATATGCGGCGACTCGATTAAGGCGGTGGGATCAACACCGATGCAGTTTTCACGAATATTGTAGCCATAAAAACGCCGTAAACTGGATAAAATGCGTGCCGCAGAGCGACTGCCGATACCGTCTTTATAACGGCTGGCAAGAAATTGTGATAAATCACTACTCGTTACCTCTAGCATAGGCTTGCCTTTTAACCACAGCGCGAAAATGCGTAAATCACTGCGATAGGCGGAGAGCGTATTGTCGCTTAAACCTTCTTCTGCCCAGACGGCATCTAAAAATTGGTCAATTAATTCAGTGGCTGTCATTTTTAAGGGGGGCAAGTGTGCGAGGTTGAAAAAACAGCGGTGAAATGTTGCACCGCTGTTTCAATACGCTTAGTGCATATCAGGACGCGGATGGTGTTGCATCATAGCGGCGTGATAGGCTTTCATTAGATCACGCTGTTGTTTTTTCAGTTGTTCTTTTTTAGCGGGATCTTTTTCTGCCAGAATTTGATTGGATAAATCGTGCATCAGTAATGATTGTTCTTGTATGGCTTTCAGATGCTGTTCTTGTTGCTCTTCGCTCATATTGCCCATCATACCGCCATGCTTCGTAGATGCAGGTGCAGCGGGTTCGGCTGGTTTTTCTTGATCAGCGGCAAAGCTGGTCATGCTGAGTGGTAATAACAATAAGGCAATAGCGATTAATGGGTAAGATAATTTCATGTTAATAACCTTGTGCATAGATGAAAGAATAGAGCGTTTGCGAGCATTAAGTCCCTCTTAATAGTTCACTCGCATTATAGGGCGACTTATTAGTGATACGATAAGAAACAGGCTATGGCATTCTAGTCGTTATCCAAGTATATTGCCGTATTTTTATACATTTTGTTACAAACTACAGAATCCACTCCATCATCATGAAATCAACTTTACTTGTGAGTGCTGTTCAACAGCCCTGTCATGCCGACAGACAAACCAATCTTGACTTTTCCATTGCCAAAATTCATGAAGCCGCCGCAGCGGGTGCTGATTTGGTGGTGTTACCCGAATTACATTTAGGGGCGTATTTTTGCCAGAATGAAGACTATAATCATTTTGACTTGGCACAACCGATTCCCGGCCCTGCGACAGATATTTTATCAGCCGTCGCAAAAAAGCTACACGTTGTCATCGTCTCCACCATTTTTGAAAAACGCGCCGCAGGTTTATACCATAATACCGCTGTAGTATTTGATAAAGATGGTAGTATTGCCGGTAAATACCGCAAAATGCACATTCCCGATGATCCGGGATTTTATGAAAAATATTATTTCACACCCGGTGATTTAGGCTTTAACCCCATTGAAACTTCAATCGGTAAATTGGGCGTACTGGTATGCTGGGATCAATGGTTTCCAGAAGCTGCACGCTTAATGGCATTAGCAGGGGCAGAAATACTGATTTACCCCACCGCTATCGGCTGGGACAAAGAAGACAGCAGTGAAGAACAACAACGCCAGTTGAATGCGTGGATTACCATTCAACGCGCTCATGCCGTTGCCAATGGTATTCCCGTTATTTCCTGTAACCGTATCGGTTTTGAACAAGCCCCTGATTCAGATAAAGGCATTCAATTCTGGGGCAACAGCTTTATCGCAGGCCCGCAAGGTGAAATTATCACTCAGGCAGACGACAGTGAAGTCAAACTATTAAGTTGTACACTGGATAGCGCGAGAAGTGAACACGTTAGACGAATATGGCCGTATTTGCGTGATCGGCGCATTGATGACTACGGTAATTTAACCAAGCGGTTTATTGATTAAACAGGCTTAATAAAAGAAAGTGTTGAATTGTAGCTATAATATGTTTCAGACAAATAATAATTGTTGTGAGTGATTAATTAATGACTCTTGAATCTTTGTGGCCTTTCGGGCGAAAAAAAAAGAAACTTCCAAAGAAGGTAGCAGAGGCTGCTGATTATTCTTCTTCGTTGAAAAGAATACCTTTGCCTGTGGATCAGTTGACCATCGGAATGTATGTCGCTGAACTGGACAGACCTTGGGTAGAAACTTCTTTTGTATTTCAGGGCTTCGAGATTAAAACCGAGAAAGAAATTCGCACTATCAAAGATGTATGCAACTACGTTTATGTTGATACCACAAAAAGAAAAAAAAACGTGCAAACTCCTGTTACCTTTAAGCGTGTAGTCGCAACCGAAAAACCCCTTGAAATATCCAATTACGGCACACCACCTAAAAAATTAGGTAAATTTGAGAAAGAGTTTGTTCGTGCAGAAAA
Source organism: Methylococcales bacterium (assembly GCA_030654015.1). GTDB lineage: Bacteria > Pseudomonadota > Gammaproteobacteria > Methylococcales > Methylomonadaceae > UBA4132. The sequence goes on from JAURYI010000090.1 coordinate 5,687, forward strand.
AACCTATGAAAACGCAGAAACCGTCGTTTCAAATTTTATGCGCAGTGTGGAAAACGGCGGCGGTATTGACAGCATCATGGCTAAAAACGCCGTTGCAGAATGCGTCGAGAGCGTTCTGCATTCTCCCGATGCTATGTTATGGTTATCTCAGTTAAGAAATAAGGATGAATATACTGCCCAACACAGCCTGAATGTCAGTATTTTATCTATCGTTTTAGGGCGGCACATTAATCTTTCAGTCGGAGATCTCAATAAAGTCGGACTATGCGGCATGATGCACGATGTCGGGAAGCTACTGATACCGCCTGAAATTCTTCATAAATCCACGCCGCTGGATGAAGAGGAAACCCGCACCATGAAAACCCATACCCGACTGGGCTACAACCTGCTGAAATCCAGCGATAACATGAGCGCGAGCGCGGCGACCGTTGCCTTAACCCACCATGAGCAACTGGATGGCAGAGGTTATCCTCGTCGAATGCAGGAATCAGGCATTTCCCATTTTACAAAAATCGTGTCGATTGCCAATACCTATGATGGTTTGACCAGTGATAAGGGTTATAAAAAAGGCAAAACGCATCTTGAGGCAACCCATATTTTAACTAATCTGGCGGGTACGCATTTTGATCCCGTTCTGGTCGTTAAATTTATCGAAAGTATCGGTGTCTATCCACCCGGATCGCTGGTCGAAATGACTAATGGATGTGTGGCGATGGTCATTGAAGTGCATGAGAACGTTAAATTACGCCCCAAAATTATTATTATTTTAGATGAAGAAAAAAAGCCGGTTTCTGAGCGCATCATTGATCTGGCAAGCATGACCAAGGATAAAAACGGCAATATCTACACCATTAAAAATATTATTAAAGCCAGAGACTGGGATCTTGATGTCAGTCAATATTATCGGGAAGGTTTGCTGCAAAAAAGTTTTTCTATGACCAGATAACGGCTGGATGGGATAGGGCGAAACGTTTCAGAAGGCTGAACCGTGAACGTTTAAAGCGCGGTGTACAGGGATAATTGCAGGATTTTAATCTATTCAAAAAAGCCAGTTCTCATTGGCGCACCAAGAGAACTGGCATTTCAACACTTATTTTAACGAAATGGTTTCAACACGACCTTTGGTTTCAATAATCAGCTTGTCTTCTTTAGCCAACCAGCCGATAGCACGTTGCACATCATTTTTATTAATTTCTGTTTCATTGGTCAGTTTAGTGACGCTGGTCGCGCCGTTTTTATCCAAATAAGCCCAGATTTTGCCTGCTGCATCACCGATTATATTGCTCATATTTTCTACCTTTATTGTGAATGATTAAAAATTAATAGTTTTCTAGCGAGATTTTTCAGGTAACACGATATTAACCTCCAGTGTTTCCTGATGTTCATCCTGTTCAAAATTAACAGAAATAGCATCCTGCTCTACGTTAACGTATTTTTGTATCACTTGTAGCAACTCTTTTTGTAATTGCGGAAGATACGATGGTTGGTTTTTGAAAGAGCGTTCATGAGCAACCAGAATCTGCAACCGTTCCTTGGCAATAGTTGCAGTAGAGTTGGCTTTGGTTATCTTGAAGTAATCCAATAAACTCATTACTTGCTCCCGAAAAATTTCCCGAAAATTCCCTTTTTCTCCTCAATAAAGCGGTGAGGTATATCTTCTCCCAAATAACGCGCCACAATATCTGCATAAGCCTGACCCGCATCACTTTTTTCATCGAGAATAACAGGCATACCCGAATTGGATGCCGTTAAAACAGATTTTGATTCTGGAATAACACCAAGCAAATGCAGCGACAAAATATCCTGTACGTCTGCAACACTGAGCATTTCCCCTATTCTGACCCGTTCTGGCGAATAGCGGGTTAATAACAAATACTCTTTAATAGGCTCTAAACCTTGCTCGGCACGACGCGATTTACTCGACAAAATACCCAGCATACGATCCGAATCTCTGACCGAGGCAACTTCTGGATTAGTGACGACAAACGCATCATCGGCAAAATACATCGCCAGATGCGCGCCTTTTTCAATACCGGCGGGCGAATCACAGACAACGTATTCAAAATCTTTAGCAGCCAGCTCTTCTAAAATCTGCCCGACCCCTTCCTGACTGAGTGCGTCTTTATCGCGGGTTTGCGAAGCGGGCAGAATATACAGTTGCTCACAGTGTTTGTCACGAATCAATGCCTGATTAAGCGTGGCTTCACCAAAAATGACATTAACAATATCGTAAACAACGCGGCGTTCACAGCCCATAATCAAGTCCAGATTACGCAAGCCGACATCAAAATCAATAACGGCTGTTTTATGACCTTTTTGTGCGAACCCCATAGCGATAGCAGCACTGGTTGTGGTTTTACCAACGCCGCCTTTACCTGATGTTACAACGATAATTCTTGTCACTTGTTTCCTCCACTGTAGCGATATTACACAATATCTTTAATAATTAAAGTGTGATCTTGTAAATAGACCTGAACGGGCTTTTTACTCACAACGTCACGCATATCGTCGCTGATTTTATAGTTTCCAGCAATTGAAATAAGCTCGGCCTGTAAATCAGAACAAAAAATGCGTGCCTCCGTATTGCCCTGCACTCCCGCTAAGGCGCGTCCTCTTAACTTTCCATACACATGAATGTTGCCTTCAGCCATAATTTCAGCCCCCGCACTGACGGGTGCTAGTACCACTAAATCACCTGATGAATACAGTCGTTGACCCGAACGAACAGGACGGGTAATCAGTATTGTTGTGCTGATAGACTCTATTGTTTCAGGTGTGATGTCTTTTTGTTTTGGCGTATCACTAGGTGCGTTACTGCTGTGTGCAGAATAAACGGGAATAAGTAATTTCACCGCCTCTTTATTCTGCTTTACATTGCCGCCACGCATTCCTACGGGTAATAAATTGGATTGCCGAATAATATCCACCAAAGCAGCAATATCAATAGGGCGATCTAGTTTATTCAGCTCCTGCACATCAAAAATTAACGGTGAGTTTTTAAAAAATTCGGGAGCAGCATCAACTTTTTCCTTAAGTTGTTGCTCAATGATCTGTAAATCATTGGTAAAAAGAAGCAAAACAGGTACAGAAAAACTATCGCTCTTAAATTCTAGTATTGGAGAGTTATTGGGCATTTTTTGAGAATCTGTCAGTATCTGTTGAGGTTAAAGCATTATTAACTGTGTGGAGTTTAACATTGCTACTGAAAAAAATCACATCCAGTGCTAATAGTTTTACTCTGCACCCGCAAAAACAACCAGCCATTTCGCAATATTATTTTTCTTAACCCATAAAAAAAGGCTACTTTCGTTAAGAAGAGTAGCCTTTTTTCTGGTTTTTTTAAAACGATTAACGTTTTGAGTACTGCGGACGTTTTCTCGCCTTGTGCAAACCGACTTTTTTACGTTCTACGATACGAGAATCGCGGGTAACAAAACCTGCTTTTCTTAGTGATGGACGCAAAGTCTCATCATATACCATTAAAGCGCGGGTCAAACCGTGACGAATAGCACCAGCCTGACCAGAAGGCCCGCCACCTTTAACAATCACGTTGACATCAAATTTGCCAACCATATCAACACATTCTAACGGTTGACGAGATACCATTTGATCGGTTTTACGACCAAAATAATCTTCGATAGATTTTTTGTTAATGGTAATGTTTCCAGTGCCTGCTGTTGCGTAAACCCGTGCTATTGCACATTTACGACGACCTGTTCCATAATACTGAGCTGCTGCCATGGTCTATCTACTCGCTTAAATGTCTAAAACTTTTGGCTGTTGAGCCTGATGATCGTGCGCAGGACCTGCATAAACTTTCAATTTCTTGAACATTGCACGACCCAATGGATTGTTCGGTAACATACCTTTCACTGCGTTAGTCAAGATACGATCAGGGAACGTTTGTCTTAACTTGCCTAGGCTGACAGTTTTCAGGTTACCAATGTATCCTGTGTGATGTTGATATAGTTTGTCTTTTTCTTTATTGCCAGTAACGCCAATTTTTTCTGCATTTACAACAATAATGTAATCACCCGTATCAACGTGCGGCGTGTATTCTGGTTTGTGTTTTCCGCGAAGACGCAGTGCAATTTCAGAAGCGAGACGACCTAACGTCTTCCCTTCTGCATCGACCACATACCAATCGCGCGTAACTTCTTCTGGTTTTGCACTAAATGTTTTCATGTATTGTTACTTGTCTTGCGGTTAAAGGCTTGATAAAAGACTGAGAACTATACTAAATATTTAGATATTTTTCAATATTTATTTATAATAATTTTTAAAGTTTATTGATGGATATAGTGTTAAAAAGCATAAACATACATCATTCCCATGTCTGCATTTCAGCTTGCAGGGCGTTTATGCGTTGCAAAATCGCCGTGCGTTTGATATTAAACCAAATCATCAGGCTGATAATAATTGCGCCCATGACCATCAGCACAATGGCTTTGCCTAAGCCTTGCTCTGGATAAAAACGCATTAATTGCCCCAACACATTCAGCACTAAAAAGCTCACGCCTGCGTATAAAAATGCGCGTGTTCGTAGGGCGATACCCAGCAAAATACCTCCGATACTCAATGCCATTGCCAGTATAAAAATACCCAGTTCTGCGCGTAAGAACACATCGACGGTGGCACAGGCATAAATACTGCTGATGGCGGCAAGGCGGCTTGCCATTAATACGCTGGGTTTGAGTTCGCGGCTGTGCAGGTGTAGTAATAGTAAGACACTCAGCGCGGCGGGGATGACATAGATTTGCAGCAATTGGCTGCTGTCAACCAGACTGGGTATCCATAAATATACGCCGCCGTTGAATGCCAGTAATGCCATATACAGCGGAATTTTTTGTTCGCTGTGGCGGTGCATCAGGGCATATAACACACCTGATATGATTAAAGTCGCGCTGGTTTCTGGGCTGGCAAGTTGCAGCGGCACGGTAAACAGTGCCAATACGGGCATCAATAACGCCATATTGAGCAACGGCTTGGAAGGAAACAGGCGTTGCGAGAAAAACAGGCTGTAGGCAAACACGATGAGCAGTGTGGTGTCCCATAAACTCGTGGGATCATTGCCCAATAATAACAATCGACTATAAAACGCCAATGCGTAGAGCAGTGTCACTATGCCGTATAACCAGCTGGAGTTGGGCAGGTGACGAACATGACGCACACCGATTGCGCAGATTATCAGCCCTGTCGTGAGTGCGGCGATAGCGTCCAACGGTGCGTATAAAAAGTGCAACGGGGCGTTGGTCATGACCCAGATTTTGACGAGCAGTCCATGCCCGCTCAGTTCCACTAAGCTCAAGGCGGTCAACCACCCAGCATAGCGGGCATAGTCGGTATTGGCTAATAGCCGCATACACACACAGGCAAGCACAATCAGTTGCAAGGCATACCACGGTAATAAGGCTAAAACGTTCTGCGTATCAACCCACAAAAAGGGATACAGGTGTAAAAAAGCCAAGCCTTCAAGACTGGCGATAAGCTGCCAGAATGAGCGCGGTGAGCGTTCGCCTAATGCGGCACTCAAGCAGGTAATTATCGCTAATGAGAGCAATAATTCGGGTAGGTCGGATGCTGAATACGCACACAATGACACGGTAGCCAGTCCGACGCTGAGGTATAGCCAACGGGTGATAGCAATATTTATGTCACGTTGATGCGGATGATGCAAGCGTGAGCAGGCGTAACCGATAGCGAATAACAGGACGCTCCATATTGCTAACAATAACGGCGGCTGAAATAGTGTGCTAAAAGAGGCAATGTAAATTGCCCACAATGACAACAACACTGCCCAGATCAAACCATGTACGGCGGTTTTAGAAAAGCGTAGCCACAATAAATGCGCGAACGACACGGCAAGCAGAACGCTGACGGGCAAAGTGTTTGCAAAGCCGCCATAGCGTAGGGTGTTGGCATCAATAAAATCCACGCCCAGATAAATGCTCAATGCCAATAAGTAGACAAGCAAAACAAGGCGCACCATCCATTCAAATGCGAATCCTGATACCGCTTGTCGCCATTGCCAACGCAGGGCGATTGCCTCAGCTTTACGATAGCAAGCATTAGCCAGTAATAACTGGGCGTTACTCCACAACAGCAGGTTAATCGGCAGATGTTCATTGTCGAAGTTAAAGGCGATACCTGCGGCGGTCAACGCACCAGCGGCAAGCCAAGAAAAGCCGAACCAACGACTGTAACGCAACATCAATACGCAGTAAGCCGACAGTTCAAGGTAATAAATGCCTAATATAGTTACGCTGGGTAACTTCCACCAATAACTACTCAGCACGACCAGTATGAAACCCAGCCACGGAAAAAAGCGTGGGGCTATTGCCCATTTGGGAGAGCTGTTATTAAAACGCGGCAAGACAAAACTAGCACATAACCACAGTGCATAACCGCCAGCAACTGTTATCGTCTGTGCCAACAATGGACTCAGCGAGGAGGATAATAGAAAATTGAATAATATCAGTGTGGGCAAACAGGCACTGGCAAGACCGCGCAACTGGGCGGCATTGAACCAATTGATTGACAATGAAAATGTCGTTGGCAGCAACACCAGTAACAGCCACAATAAAATAGCCGCTTGACCTCTAGTCGCTAAAAACAGCGTGAGTGTACTCAGCAAAGTCAAGCCAAAACACAGATTAGCAACCGTATTAAGAGGGGAGCAGTAGATTGCTGTCCATTGTTGTCTGTCAACCAGCTTATGAGACAGCAAAGACATGATAAGGCTCAGTAGCCCCAGCACTAACCACGAATGTGCGGAAGAGGCTTCGCCCAGCCATAAGCTAAAGGAGTGATGCGGATATAGCACGCGGCTTTCCAGCCACAGTATCGCCAGTATCCATATAACAAACGCACCGATATTGCATGAAGTCCATTTGAACCTGACATTGGCAAGCAATAAACTGAATCCCGCCAGAAATAATACCGAATAATCCAACGCACCAATGCCTGTTAGACTATTCGTCACCTGCGGTATCTGCATACACACACTACCCAATACTAGCCCAATGGCAGTGATAGCGGCAGGTTTGGCGTAGTCGTTTATCCGTGTGGCTAACGTGGCAAGCGGCAGACTTAATAAAGCAAATAACAAACCTGCATACACATCGTTGTTGATAGTTTGCCAAGTGAACGGATGCAGCGTTAAGGAAATAAGTTCGCTGGTTGCCAACAAGGCAAAACCTAACACCCAATAACGCACCAGTTTTTGTGGATAACTTTGATCGCTTAACCAGAAAAACCCAGCGGTGCTGACTAAGGTCAACAAGGTGGGTAGATTACGCACACTATCAATACCCAATAACTGTATGCTGACCGCACTCAATACGATAAAAAACGCCGTGTTATGGGTGACTCGGGCAATGCGTTCGCTTTCATCAGGCAAATCGGGATTGAGTATCTCCATCAGTTTTATAAATACAGGCTGTTTCAGGCTATAGCGTGTTAATTGCCAAACCGTTAAGCCAAACAACACCGCGACCAGTAACAGGCTTGTTGTGGGTAAGCCGATAAATGTCAGCAACAGTAATAATGCACCTAATACCAGCGCGATAGGTATCGGCATTAGCTGAATCAGCAGATAACGGATAATCAGCAAGCCGCCCAATACCCCTGCCAGTAAAATCGCCGCCAACCAGCCATAAGATGGCATTTCCAGCAACCAGCGCATGATGATGGCTTTCATGGTTAATAGCCACGCTAACACCATCAATTGCGCCATCGGCGTGGCGATTAGATCTTTAAATAATACCGTTGAACTGGACAGTGGATAGATGCCCAGCACGGTTAATGACGGTAGCAATGCCCTTTTTTGGCTTGCTACCTCGCGTTCTAATTGGCGCGAATCTGAGAGTTCCTGACGTTCAACGTGCCACAGCCAACACCAGATAACGATGCCCAATATCACCGTCACCATGCCATTGGATGGCGGTGGAAAATAGGTTAGTTTCAGCAATGCAAATGCCGCACCCCACAAGGCGAACAACAGATAAAACAAGCCGCGCGATAAGAGTTTATAACTCAGCCACAGGGCGATAGCTCCCGCCAGCAATAACACCACGATACGCGGCAGGTTGCTCATATTCCATAACGGTGATAAGGCGACCAATAAACTCAGTAAGGCACTGTTTAACCGTTGTGCAATGGGCTTGTTGGTTGCACTGTTCGCGTTAAAAAATGTGGATAACCCTGAATAAGCCCACGCCGCCGACAGTAATAACACGCCTAAAGAAAACTGCGCCTCACCCAACACTGCCAAGGGTGGCGCGTAAGACACAATCAAAATGCCTAATGCGGGTAGGGTGTAAAACCAAGGCGTGGTGAGCAGATTTTGATAACTGTTTAACTCAACTTTATCGGCGATTTTAGAATAGGGGGTAAAAATCGCCTGTGGTGCGGATTTAAGTGCGTAATAGGTCAATACGCCCGCAGTCAACGCAGTCGTCATCGCCAATAAACCAGCATCACTATAGCTCAAGCTCCACACTGTCAGCACGGCAAGTAAACTGTACAACACACGGAACACAATCAGGGCTAAATACGCCGATTGGCGTTTAGTTAATGCCCAGTGTGCGGCGCGGTGCAGTGCCAGTAATACAGGTAAACTGGCAAGTAAATGCGTGGCTTCGGGTAGGTGTTGCAACACCAGCAAGTCGTATAGCCAGAAGCAACAGGCTAAAAAAATACTCAGCGGCGTGAGCGTTAAATACCGCCACACGATAAAAGCGTATAAGCCGATTGCCAGAATCAGCGTGAGTATGCTGGCAGTTTGATAACCCGCCACCAGACACAATGCCAACACCGACAAGCCATACACAAAAAAACTAAAGCGTGATAAATAGGCGGCTTGTTGCGTCCATTGCTTGAATTGCGCATCGACAAAAAATAACAGCCCCGATAACAGCATCAAGAAAAATCCGTAATAGCCGTCGGGCAAAGCAATGTTATTGCCTGTGCTGATAAAGACGAAGGACACCAAGGCGGCATAGACCAGCGTACCTGCGGCAAAATAGGAAATTTTACGATGGTCGATAAAAATGGCTTGCAGCCATTGCGTGGCGTAGGTGTAAATCCCCGCGCTCAATATCGTCATAATCAGCAAGTGAATCACCGCGAGCAACTGCCACGCAGGGATGCCTGTCAACACAGGCTGTAAGGTACACATTGCGGTAAGTGCGATAAAAAAACGCGGTAAGCCCTGTTGCAAACTTCTGTCCATCAAGCCAGACACCAGCGTGACCACAAAATAGAACACACCCAATTCCACCAAAATCAGCAAACTGCTAAGAATGCGCAAGCCACCGCTGTCACTGCTCATCAATAATTGCGTGGCGGTGAGTGTGGTTAGCGGTATCAGTAACAAACTCAGGATAAACAGCACGGTGCTGGACGTTTCCAGTTCAGGGCGTTTACTGCGCAGTTGATAGCCGCCGAACAATAAGGCGAGGGTGAAAATAAAAAACGCAAAAAAGGCAATCAGGTTACTGGCATAGCCTTCGGTGGAATGCACCAGAAACGTTGAACCCGCAATGAAGCAGAATACGCCGATAAACCAGCCGATGTTCTGCATTAAAAAAGGCACTGCCATTGAATGCCAACCTGATAACGCGCTTAACGCACGTTCTATGCGCGTGGGTTCATGAGGTTGCCATGCGTATTGGTTCAGCGTCGGTTCGGGTTTGCGGGTTTGCTGGGCTGGACTTTTGCTAACCTGTAGCAGGGTTGATGAATGATCGGCTTCATCAATGGCAAATACGGCGGGCTGGTGTGCGTCGGTAGCGACGTTGTGCTGTGCGGTCTGGACAGGTTCGTAGTCTATGGTGTCTTTTGTCAGCGTTACGGCAGGTGCGGTATCAACGGCGAATGGCGAGGCGTTATCTGGTGTTGTAGATGACTGCCAGTCCTCAGCAGGACTGGCAGTCATGGAATCATCGGTTTCTAACTTCCAAGGCGGTTTTCCAAGCGGTGTGTCTGCGTAATGATTGAGCCGTTCCCATGCAAGTGTGCGGCGTTCTTGCCATAAGGTATTGTCGGCAATTGAGTTAAATTCCGCCAGATGCCGAATACATAGCGCGTCAATTTGCTGGTTTAATTCCGCGTAGCGTTCGCTATCAATAGCACCCGCTTCGCGCAGATTCTGTAATTCCAGCCGTAATAATACCAAGTCGGCTATATCGCTTGCCGTTATAGCGGATGACTGGCGCGCAGGTTTGGGCTGATTGGTGTCATCGTCATACTGGACGGGTTTTTTGAGCAGATAGTAGATAACAAATAAAATGCTACCTACTAAAGCAATCTTGGGTTCACTAAGCCACGCAATCGCCAGTATGATAATGACAAACCACTTCATGACACTGGGTTACAGCAAAATATTGGTTGAACTATCGCTATGTGTCGCTGATTCGGTTTTGGGCTGAGTTTTGATTTTCTGTTTCAGGTTGCGTAATTCTTCATCAATTTCCGCGTGCGTTTCCATGTCTAAAAACTCGCGTTCCAGTTGTGAGGAATCGTTGCGCAATTCTTCCAAGGCTTCGGTGCGCGCTTCCATTGCCGCGACTTTGTCTTCCATGCGGTCAAAACTGGTTTGGGCTTTTATGCCCGCTTCAAAATTGGACAGGGTTTTGTCCATTTGCTGACGTGCAACGGCGGCGTGTTGCCGTGCGGCTAAGCTGGTGCGTTTGCGGCGGGCTTCTTCCAGCTTGGCTTCCAAGGCTTTTAATTGGGATTTGAGTTTATCGCTGGTATTTTTAGCCGATTGCCATGAGGGTTCTAATACTTTGCAGATGGCATCGTGTTCTTTTTTACGCGCTAATGCGGCGCGCGCCAAATCGTCATTACTATGTTCTAACGCCGTTTCAGCGCGGCTTAACCATTCAGCGGATTGTTTTTGATTGGTTTCCAGCTCTTTTTGTAATTGTTTTTCACTGGTAATTGCCAGTACCACGCCTTCTTTGGCTTTGCTGATATTGTCTTCCATTTCACGGATGATTTGCTTAATCATGCGTTCAGGGTCTTCAACGCGATCAATTAAATCGTTGATGTTGGCACTGATGACATCGTTAATACGTTTGAATAAGTCGGACATGAAGGTACTCCTTAGGTTGAATATCTATGATTTGGTCATCTGGCAGTGTATTAAATCTATTGATTTTACCTTGAAACATGACTGCCAGTCTTTCAAGGACGGGCAGTTATTAGTATTGCAGTAACAGGTTTAATAGAGTGAAATCATAAGCTGTGTTCTTGCAATAACGCGGTAAATTCTGTGGCGGGTAACGGTTTGCTTATAACATAGCCCTGATAGGAATCACAGCCTTTTTCGCGTAGAAAAGCCAGTTGTTCCTGTGTTTCCACACCTTCTGCCAGCACTTTAAGACCTAGGCTGTGTCCCATGACAATAATGGTATTGGCAATGCCCATACTGTCGTGCTGTGGCGCAACACCGCTGATAAAACTTTTGTCTATTTTCAGCGTGTCTAACGGGAAGCATTTAAGGCAGGTTAATGAAGAATAACCCGTGCCGAAATTATCAATGGCAAGGCGAACGCCCAGCGCGTGTAAATTATTAAGCATATCGCTAATCAGCTCAGAATCCTGCGTTTCCATTAAACTGCGTTCGGTGATTTCCAGCTCCAGTTGGGCAGCGGGAAATCCCGTTGCCATCAGTACGTCATAGACAGTGCTGATTAAATCGCTGCGTTTAATTTGCGGTGCGGAGATATTGACCGACAACACAATAGGCGGCAGCCCTGCATCCAGCCATGCGCGTCCTTGGCGGCAGGTTTCATAGAGTACCCATTCGCCAATATCAATAATCAGCGAGGTTTCTTCGGCGATGGGGATAAAGCCACTGGGCAGCATCAATTCATCAATGCCTTGCCAGCGCACCAAGGCTTCAGCTCCAATGATATTGCCCGTCGCTATATCACAAGCAGGTTGATAAAAAACCCGCAATTCCTGCTTAAGCAGCCCTTGACGTAATTTGGTTTCTAATTGCAGACGTTGACGGGTTGCCAACGTTAAGCTCTCGGAAAAATAGGCAAAACAGCCGCGACCGCTGTTTTTAGCCTGATACAGGGCGACATCGGCATTATCCATCAGCATTTCTGCGACATCGCCGTGTTCAGGATAGAGACTGATGCCGATACTGGTACCGATGTGTACATCGCCGTGTTGACCGAGTTGAAAAGGGGTACTCAAGTCAGCGACAATCATTTCTGCCACGCGGGCTGCGTCTTCCTTGCGACTGATGTCGGCTAATAACACCACAAATTCATCGCCGCCTAAGCGTGCGACCATATCGGTACTGCGCAGACGGGTGCTGATACGGGTTGCGACTTGCTGGAGCAATTCATCGCCTGCGGAATGCCCGAAATTATCATTGACGGCTTTAAAGCGATCCAGATCCAGCATCAGTAAGGCGAATTTGGATTTTTCGCGGGTGCTGACCGCAATGCTGTGTTCCAGACGTTCCAGCAATTTTCGACGGTTGGGCAAGCGGGTTAATGAATCGAAAAAAGCGAATTGTTTAATCTGTTCTTCGGCTTCTTTGCGTACCGTAATATCAGTGATGGCGGTGACATAATGGGTAATCGTGCTATGTTTATCTTTGACGGGTGTGACCATAAGCCACGCCAGATAGACATCGCCGTTTTTGCGTTGCGTCCAGATTTCCCCCTGCCACGTTCCCGTTGCAAAAATGCAATCCCACAGTTCAGCATAAAACGAATCATCCTGATGATAGGAATTAAACAGCATCGGGGTCTGACCCTTAACATCGGCTGATGTGTAACCCGTAATAGCGGTAAAAGCCCGATTAACACGCAAAATGACCCGATTGGCATCGGTGATGAACATTCCGTCCTGTGATTCAAATGCAGTGGCGGCGATGCGCAGGTCGGTCTCATTATTTTTACGTTCGGTAATGTCACGGGTAAAGCCTACCGTACCCAATACCCCGCCGCTGCTGTCAATGACAGGGGCTGTGTAGGTTTCAAACCAGTGGGAGACACCGAACGGATCAACGTTTTCTTCCTCAACGGTTTTTTGCTGGCAAGATGACAGCACCAGCCTGTCATCTTGCTGGTAGTGTTCTGCCACATCGGGCGGGAAAAAATCCGCATCTGATTTTCCTGTCAGTTGCTCAGGATTATCCACGCCTAATGATTTCGACAATGCCTGATTAGCGGCAAGAAAACGACCAGTGGTATCTTTGAACCACACCTTAAAGGGAAAATTGTCGAGTAAGGCGCGTTGATAATCATCTTTCTTACGCAACAGGGCTTCGCTAAGCATGACCGTTTCAGCAATTTTCTTATGCTCGGTAATGTCATAGAAGACAATCAGGTACATATTATGAAAGGTTTTTTCTATCGTTGCCGCGCTGATAAGTACCGTTTTGGTGTCGCCTGATTTACAAATAACTTTTACTTCAATAGGCGCAATGGCTTTGCCATTGCGGGCAGCGTGTTCCATCGCGTCTTGCCACGTTGCTTTCATCGCCTGCTGATAGCTTGAATCGGGGAAAGCCTTGCGCCACCAGTCGTCTGTGGTGTGCAGGTCATTCGTGCCATAGCCGAACAGTTGCTCAAATGCGGGATTTAAAAATGTGATGTGGTGGTGTTTGTCGCTTAATGCCATCGGCACGGGAGAAACATCAATAATGGAACGCAAGCGGCTCTCACTGGCTCTCAGCTTTTCTTCCATGAACTTGCGTTCCGAAATATCAACCGCGATACAGAACACTTCTGGCTCATGGTTGGGGATATGAACGTAAGCATGGTAAGCAAAAATATCGACCTTCGCGCCATTTTTGTGCAACAGGGATAATTCTGCTTCAGGCATGGGTTGGGTGGTTGTGAAGATGCGTTTTATCGCCTGTCGGTAATAATTTTGCTGGGTAGTGGGCAATAGCAGTTTAACGATGTCATGACCCATAGCCTCGGTGCTGGTATAGCCATACAGCTGTTCAGAGGCTTTGTTCCAGTAGTGAATCACACCATCCTGCCCGTAACTTTGTACCGCTACTGAGGGAATATCTTCCAGCAAATGTCGAAAACGCGCTTCACTTTCCTGTAAGGCGATTTCCGCCTGTTTACGTTCGTTAATATAGGTTGCCAGAGTCATGCCGACCACCGCTAAGGTCAGCATATAAAACCATAAATTAGTTAATTGCCCGTCAACAAAATCATGACCGAAGTAACCGATGCCCAGATGTACGCCCAGTAGGGCTTGTATGGCAGTCATGATAAGAACGACGGTTACGCCTCTTGCACCCAGTTTTATCGCTACCCAGCCGATAAACAGGAACATCAAATAGCCTTTGGTGATTACGTTGACACTGTCGGTGAACCAATCCAGAAAAATAGACTGCCCTGCCAGAAATGCCAGTACCAACGGCAACAGGGTTTTAATAAGCTGCCGTATTCCCCGTAAACGGGGTAGTGGTTTGCGCCATATTATAATCGCAGGGGTCAGTAAAATAATGCCCAGTACATCTGCCATCCACCACACAGTCGCATTGGAATACCAGTGTCCCACGGTTATTACACCGCCTGCAATCAGTGATGCAATACCAAAGGCGGCACTCACACACGCACTTAACGGGGCGGCAAAAAACAGTATCAGGAAAAAATCGCGTAACTTGTTCAGTGTCACATCAAATGAAACAGTGCGACTCAGCAGCCACCAGCCTAATAACGGTTCGAGCGTATTACCTGAGGCAATACCGACAGACACACCGATGGAATCACCCGCTGCAATGCCACAGGCAAATGCGCCGAAGAAAATAGCGGGCAGATAGCGTAGACCGCCTAATAAGAGTACCGCCAATGCGAAGCCGCTGGGCGGCCATATCAACGTGACATTACCCGCATTGGTTGCAAACCATAAGCCCAGCTCTCCGAGGAGAAAATAAATTCCTGTCAGAACTGGATTAAGTAATAAGGCTCGATAAGCAGCGGGCTTAATGATCATTTTTTCAATAAGTGAATTTTTGAGGTTAATAGCGACAATCGGAGATTGTTTACGCACGCTAAATAAAACAACACATATCATTATATAGAGTATCGACTCAAATGATAAAAGCCATATTCTTACAGGACAGACTTCATGCACTCGGTACTTGTTCCAGAGTCAGAAGTATTCAGCGTCTAATTATAGCCTTAATGACTTTAAATAAAATGCCAAGCGTGTGATTTTATAGCGGACGCTTTATTTTTTGCTGTTTATAGCTTGTGTGAAGTCAGGAAGTAGTAACTTTTCCGAAAAATACGCGGTAGAATCATAAGCAGTTTAATCACTCCTTAGACCATGCCCATGACATCTGATAATAATGATTTTACAAAAAATCCCGTAGAAATAACGATTAAAATCGCCATGACGTTACTGCTGTTTATATGGTGTTTTTATATAGTCCAGCCATTTATTATACCGTTGGTGTGGGCATTGATTATTACCGTCAGCATTTTTCCCGTCTACAAGCGGTTGCTGTTGTTGTTTAGGGGGCGGCAGAAACTGACAGCAGTGTTGATAACCTTCTGTTTACTGGTCATTATTGTTGTGCCGTTTGTGGTGCTGGGCGGCACGATTGCCAGCAGTGCCGAAAGCTTGGCGCGGCAATTATCAGACGGTACGCTCAGTATCCCGTTGCCGACGGAAAAAGTGGCTTCGTGGCCGCTGGTGGGCGAAACATTACACAAATATTGGACACTGATTGCCACCAACCCCATGGATGCGTTGAAACCGATAGTGCCGCAGATAAAAATGGCGGGGCAATGGCTGATCAGCAGTGGATTTTCACTGACAATTTCAATTTTTCAATTAATAATGGCGATTATTATCAGCGGTGTATTATTGGCAAATGCTGAAGACTGTCACCGTCTGGCATTAGCAATCAGCAGGCGTTTTGTCGGTGCAAAAGGGGTGAAATTTGAACGCATGAGTGAACAAACCATTCGCAGCGTCGCCAATGGCGTGCTGGTTGTCGCTATTATCCAATCGTTGTTGGTGGGCTTGGGTTTTTGGGTCGCGGATGTGCCTGCGGCGGCATTATTAACGCTGGTGTGTTTTTTTCTGGCAGTGATTCAAGTAGGGCCAGGGCCTGTAGTTATCCCTGTCGCTATCTACGTTTTTTCGTTTCATGACACCTTATTTTCCTTGGTTTATCTGGTCTGGGCAGTATTTGCAGGCTTGATAGATAACGTATTAAGACCGTTGCTGATGGGCAGAGGCAGCAGCATACCGATGGTTATTATTTTTATCGGCGCGATAGGCGGCATGATATTTTCTGGGTTTATCGGCTTGTTTATCGGTGCGGTGGTACTGGCTTTAGGCTATGAATTGTTTCGGGCGTGGGTATTTGAAGAGCAGTAAGCCAGCTTTGCTACGCTACTAAATTACTTGTTGGCTAATGTTAAGGTTATAATCGCCATTTCGTACTACAAAACTTAATCCTAGTTATAACTAGCTTGTTTACCCAAAAAATATGACCCAAAAACTGTATATTCAAACCAATGGCTGTCAGATGAATGAATACGATTCTGACAAAATGCGTGACGTACTCCAAGCCTCACATGGTTTTGAGTTGATTGATGATCCAAAACTCGCTGACGTGTTGTTACTCAACACCTGTTCCATCCGCGAAAAAGCCCAAGAAAAAGTATTCTCCGCCTTGGGAAAATGGCGCAAAATCAAAGACAAACGCCCCGATGTGATTATCGGTGTCGGCGGTTGTGTCGCCAGTCAGGAAGGCGAGGGCATTCAAAAACGCGCCCCGTTTGTAGACATCGTTTTCGGCCCGCAAACCTTGCACCGCCTGCCGCAGTTGCTGGATGAAGTTCGCAAACAACACAAACCTGTGGTTGATATTTCTTTCCCTGAAATCGAAAAATTCGATGCCCTGCCCGAACCCAGAGCCGACGGCGTAAAAGCCTTTGTTTCAGTGATGGAAGGTTGCAGTAAATACTGCACATTCTGCGTTGTGCCTTATACGCGCGGCGAAGAAATCAGCCGCCCATTAGCCGATGTCCTGCTGGAAATTACCTCGCTGGCAAAACAAGGCGTGCGTGAAGTCAATTTGCTGGGGCAAAATGTCAATGCCTATCGCGGCATGATGGATGACGGTGACATTGCCGATTTTTCCTTGCTGTTACATTACGTTGCCGCTGTGGAGGGCATAGACCGCATTCGCTTTACCACCTCTCATCCTGTGGAATTTACCGACAGCCTGATTGAAGCCTTCGCTGAAATTCCGCAACTGGTTGACCACCTGCATTTGCCTGTACAAAGCGGCAGTGATGCGATTTTAAAAGCCATGAAGCGCGGACATACTGCCGCTTACTATAAAGAAACCATCCGCAAATTACGCTTGGTGCGTCCTAATATCTGCCTGTCATCGGATTTTATTATCGGCTTCCCCGATGAAACCGATGCCGAATTTGAAGAAACCATGCAATTCATTGACGACATCGGTTTTGATTTATCGTTCAGCTTTATCTATAGCCAACGCCCGGGAACACCTGCCGCAGAACTGATTGATAACGTGCCTGCCGAAGTCAAAAAACAACGACTGGAACGTTTTCAACAGCGCATTAATGAAATGACTGCCGCTATTTCAGAAGCAATGATCGGCACGGTGCAAACGGTACTGGTCGAAGGGCAATCGAAAAAGAATCCATTGCAAATGCAGGGCAGAACCGAAAACAACCGCGTGGTTAATTTCATCGGGCATCCGCGTTTAGCAGGGCAGTTTGTTGATGTATTGATAGCCGAAGCCTTGCCTAATTCATTACGCGGTCGCATGGTTGACACCTCGGTCGAAAAAATCATCCCCACTCATTAAGCCTACTATGCCCATTATTTCTAAAGAAATTAATCTACTTCCTGCCGATAACAATCGACTGGTCAATTTTTGCGGTCAGCTGAATTGTCATCTGCGCCATATTGAAGCGCGGCTTCAAGTCGATATTTCCAATCGCGGTAATCAATTCAGCGTCACAGGTGAAGAAGCGGCAGTGAAAGCCGCAGGGGCAGTGATGCAAAAATTATTCGAGACGACCGCAACAGAACATCTGACACCTGAACACGTTCATTTAGCCATGCAGGATGCCACCATAGATGAACTGCTCGCCTCGCCTGAATTGCCCACGCAACAAATCATCACCATCAAAACCAAATTCGGCATGATTAAAGGGCGCGGTATTAATCAGCAGGATTATCTACGCAAAATTACCACTCACGATATTAATTTCGGGGTCGGACCTGCGGGAACGGGTAAAACCTATCTGGCGGTGGCGTGCGCGATTGATGCCTTGCTGCATGAAAAAGTACGCAAAATAATTTTAGTGCGTCCTGCGGTGGAAGCGGGAGAAAAACTGGGCTTTTTACCGGGTGATATGGCGCAGAAAGTCGATCCCTATTTACGCCCTTTATATGATGCACTTTACGAAATGCTGGGTTTTGAGCGCGTGGAAAAAATGCTGGAAAAAGGCATGATAGAAGTCGCACCACTGGCATTTATGCGCGGCAGAACGCTGAATGAATCGTTCATTATTCTCGATGAAGCGCAAAACACCACGCTGGAGCAGATTAAAATGTTTTTAACCCGCGTTGGTTTCGGCTCTACTGCCGTCATTACGGGCGATGTCACCCAAATAGATTTACCGTCAGAAAAGATGTCGGGTTTACGCCATGTGCTGGAAGTGTTAAAAGACGTAGAAGGCATCAGCTTCACCTTTTTTGGTGTGCGTGATGTTATCAGGCATCCATTAGTACAACGCATTGTATCGGCGTATGAAATCTACGAAAAAACCCATCCAGCCAAACCATGAACAGCGTAGAAATACAAACCATTTTTGCATCAGCAGGGCAACCTGACGAACAACAGATTCAACTCTGGATTGATACGGCACTGGAAGGCATTGAGGGCGATACCGAAATTGTGGTGCGCATTGTCGATGAACAGGAAAGTGCCGAACTCAACCAGCAATACCGCCATAAACAAGGCGCGACCAATATTCTCAGCTTTCCCGTTGAATTACCCGAAGGCATTGACCTAGACCTGAATTTATTGGGTGATTTAGTCATCTGCGCTCCTGTCCTTGAACGAGAAGCACAGCAACAAGGCAAACCCCTCGCTCATCATTGGGCGCACATCATTATTCATGGTGTCTTACATTTACTGGGTTACGATCACCTTGATGATAGAGAAGCAGACGAAATGGAAAGTAAAGAAATAGCACTATTGCAAACACTGAATATTCCTAATCCTTATCAACAGGTAACAGAGCGATGAGCGAAGAACAACCTCCAAGTAGAAGCCTGCCACGCAGAGGCTGGATAGATAAAATCAGCCATTTACTGAGTGGCGAACCGCAAGATTTGAGTGAACTGGTAGAAATATTAAGAGACGCGCGGGAAAACCGCTTACTGGAAACCGATGCGTTATCCATGATTGAAGGCGTATTACAAGTGTCACAAATGCGCGTTCGGGACATTATGATTCCGCGCGTACAAATGGTGGCACTACCTAAAGATGCAGAGATGGAAACCATCCTGCCGCTGGTCACCGAATTCGGACATTCCCGTTATCCCGTCATTGATGGCGACCGCAGTAAAGTAGTCGGCATTCTCCTCGCCAAAGATCTGCTTGCAAAAGTGCTGCAAAATAAAACCCTGCAAGTCTGGGAAATCATGCGCTGTGTCAGCGTCGTCCCCGAAAGCAAACGCCTGAACGTCCTACTGAAAGAACTGCGCACCCAAGGCAATCACATGGCGATTGTAGTTGACGAATACGGTCAAGCCGCAGGTCTGGTCACCATTGAAGACATACTGGAACAAATTGTCGGCGAAATTGAAGACGAACATGACGATCATGAAGACGAAGGCTATGTCTGCGAGCGTAACCCCAATGAATTCATGGTGAAAGCCCTGATGCCGATAGACGAATTCGACGCTTATTTTGCCACCCATCTGACCACCGATGAATACGACACCGTCGGCGGTTTTATTGTTCACGAACTGCAACATATGCCTAAAAAAGGCGAACACCTTATTGTCGATAATCTGCGTTTTGAAATTATCAAAGCAGACAATCGCCGTATTCATTTAATCAAACTGAAGAAGATCTAATTATGCAAACGATATTAGTCACAGGTGGTGCAGGTTATATTGGTAGCCATGCGTGCGTTGAACTGCTGCAAGCAGGTTTTAAGGTAGTTGTTGTGGATAACTTTTCCAACAGCAAGCCCGAATCGTTGGTCAGAGTACAAAAAATCACAGGCTTGTCTCCCGCTTTCTACCAAGCCGATATTCGTGATAAACAAGCTCTCAGCGATATTTTCGCCAAAGAAAACATTGATGCCGTCATCCATTTTGCAGGTTTAAAATCGGTCGGCGAATCCTGTTCCGAGCCGCTTAATTATTATCATAACAACGTCTACGGCACGCTGGTATTGCTGGAAGCAATGGATGAAGCCAATGTCAAAAATCTGATATTCAGTTCATCGGCAACCGTTTATAAAGAATCAACAATCAATCAATATGCAGAAGATTTTCCCTTGGGTTCGATTAACCCTTACGGTCGTTCCAAGCTGATGATTGAAGAAATTTTACGCGATGTATCCACCGCCGATAAAATCAACCAATCTGCCACGCCGTGGAAAATTGTGTTATTACGCTATTTCAACCCCATCGGCGCACACGAAAGCGGCATGATAGGCGAAGATCCCAATGGCATCCCCAACAATTTACTGCCCTACGTTTCCCAAGTTGCCATCGGTAAATTGGCGCAGTTATCGGTCTGGGGTGATGATTACCCGACTCGCGATGGTACAGGCGTTAGAGACTATATTCACGTTGTTGATTTGGTGAAAGGTCATATTAAAGCCATAGACGCGCTGGATGCTGAACAGTTTAAAAATGGTGCGTGTAAAGCCTACAACTTAGGCACAGGTACAGGTTACAGCGTACTGGAAATTATCAATACGTTTGAAAAGGTCACAGGTCGCCCTGTGAACTACAAAATCGCCCCTAGAAGAGCAGGCGATTTAGCCGAATGTTTCGCTAATCCCGCGTTGGCTCTAGCCGAACTGCATTGGCAGACCGAAAAAAATCTCGATGATATGTTGGCGGATGCGTGGCGTTGGCAAAGCAATAACCCGAACGGTTACGAATAAATCCATTATATAGGGTGGGCAGCGTTGTTCTGCCCACCGTTTTATCAGTACAACGGTGAGTGAAAATAACGTTACTCACCCAACCTGTAGCCTACTATGACTGAACTGGAACACTTCAAATTGCTGGGCATTGCCTTGGCAATCGGTTTGCTAATCGGTCTGGAACGTGGCTGGCGTACCCGTGACCGCGTTGAAGGTATGCGCGTTGCCGGGTTACGCACTTACGGGCTGATTAGTTTGTTGGGCGGTTTGTCAGGCATTCTGGCACAGCAGGGCAACACCTTTTTAGTCGGTTTTGTGTTTCTGGGGCTGACTTCGGTGTTACTGGTTGCTTACAGCAAAAGTCTCGATAAATTTGAAGATTTCAGCATCACCAGCCTCATTGCCACACTGGTCACTTTTACCTTGGGCGCGTTGACCGTTTTCGGTCATATCACGCTGGCTTCTGCCAGTGCTGTCGTCATTACCTCTTTGCTCGGTTTTAAACCCCTGCTACACAGTTGGGTGAAAAAACTGGAACAGCATGAATTGAATGCCACACTGGAACTGTTGCTGATTTCAGTCGTCGTATTGCCGATATTACCCAACCAAAACTATGGTCCTTGGGATGCGTTTAATCCCTATCATATCTGGTGGATGGTGGTGTTGATTGCGGGTATTTCCTATCTGGGTTATTTCGCTATCAAAATAGGCGGCAATCAACACGGCCCTGTGTTGACGGGCGCATTGGGCGGATTGGTATCTTCGACTGCCGTCACGCTTAATTTATCCAAGTTATCCGCCTCTTATTCGCACATGGAAAACGTATTGGCGGCAGGTATTTTAACTGCCTGCGCCACCATGTTTGCTCGCACCCTGTTGTTGACGTGGGTAATAAATCCCATCATGTCCCAAGCCCTGCTACCTGCATTGCTGGTTATGGCTCTGTTTACTTATATCGTTGCTTTTTTGTTGTGGAAAACGGCGCGAGAACAGCCGATTCATGAAGACATCGCACTGAAAAACCCGTTCCAACTGGGCATGGCAATCAAATTCGGTGCGTTTTTAGTGTTGGTTATGCTGCTGTCCAAAGTGCTGAAATTTTATTTCGGCGATACAGGAACTTATGTCCTTGCCGCCGCATCTGGTCTGGCGGATGTTGATCCTATTACCGTGTCGATGACCCAAATGACTAAGGACGGCATGGAAATCGCTGTTGCTGCAAAAGCAATTCTGATTGCGGTATCGGTCAATTCAGCGGTGAAAAGTCTATTTTCAGGCACTATCGGTAATCGTGCGTTAGCGTTCAGAGTCGGTGGTACGTTGCTGTGTGCGGTGGGTGCAGGTCTATTGACGACCTATAACATCAACGGGCTGTAATAAATGACGGATGAATGATGGGTTTTGGCAATTGCCGCGACCCATCCTGTGTCACTGCAATGCTATTTCATTACGCCTTTCGGGTTGTCACCGTATTCATTCGTACCCGCTTTACTGTCCTGCACAAAAAAGACGAGCAGCGCAATGACACCAATGACGGGAATTAACAGGATAAACATCCACCAGCCGCTGCGGTCTGTGTCATGAAGTCTGCGTACCGATACCCCAAGACTGGGAAGCAGAACAGCCAGACTGTAAAGTCCGCCTAATAAACCCACGCCTGTTTCAGCGTCTAACGTGCCAGTCGCCTGATCAATCAAGGCAAGACCGACACCGACCAGCATATTAAATAACACAAAATACCAATACTCCGCGCGTTGCGCCCTACCGCTAAATACCGTATATTTTTTCAGAACGCCAAGATACCAATTCATATTTTTCACCTTTTTATTGCCCGTGATGATGTGTGTTAGACGACTGCCGGGCAGTGCGGCTGACTAACGGGTTATGAGTATGCTACTGCTGATAAATAAATCAAACCAATTTTTTAGCAGTTAATGTAAAGGCGACGCGACCCACTAACACAGGGTAAAATACCCAGCAATACAGTCAACTAAACAGATTATTATGTTCCTCGCCAAAGATTTTATAGAAACTGCCGAAAACTTAATTTTTGCTGTGGTCGCTGACGACATGGAGCAGGATAAAGTGCTGTGTTTTTTGCGTTATGCACAGCACAAAAAAGTCAGTACCCGCGCGGCGAATGACTTGCTCAAACAGCACCATGCCGATTATCTACATTATTCGCCTGTGTTAGATGCCCATCTTCATGCCGTGCCTCTGCATCGCATTGTTCAGCACTATCAACCAAAACACCGTTTGCAGGATATTCTGCCTATCGCCCAGCCTGATAACATTCAGCAGGATTTGATTGCATTGTGTGCTTTATTGCATAACAACGGCGTGGATTTACGTCAATGCGGTGTCACGGGTTCATTATTAATCGGTGCGCAACAAGCCAGTTCTGATATTGATCTGGTGTGTTATGGGCGCGAGGTGTTTCACCAGTGCCGCGCGGTGGTGCGTGAACTCATCGGACAACACGCATTGCACCCGCTCAGTGATGCTGATTGGCAAGCGTCTTATCAACGCCGCGATTGTGAACTGAATTTTGCCGATTACGTTTGGCATGAACAGCGTAAATTCAATAAAGCCCTGATTAACGGGCGAAAATTTGATGTAAGCCTGAGTGATACCGCACGTTTACCCGCTACCCGCTATCAAAAATGCGGCGCAATCACCCTGCAATGCCGCGTCATTGATGACCGTTATGCGTTTGATTATCCTGCGGAATTTACCATAGACCACGAACACATCCGCACTGTGGTGTGTTTTACTGCCACTTATACAGGGCAGGCAATCAGCTGCGAATTGATTGAAGTGTCGGGCGTGGTAGAACAAAACGCACAGGGCGATAAACGTATCGTGGTCGGTTCAAGTCGTGAAGCGCATGGTGAATATATTAAGGTGATTCGATGCTTGACCTAGCCGATTTTTCAGCCGTTATTTTCGACATGGACGGCTTGGTGCTGGACACCGAAACCACCTATTTTATCGCGTGGCAACAGGCGGCGGCGAGTATGGGTTATACGCTGTCCGATGGTTTTTTCGCCTCGTTGTCGGGCTTGAGTGGCGAGGCGGGTACGCAAAGATTATTGGCGGAATGCGGGGCGGATTTTGAGTTATCCACATTTAAACAAGCCGCTGGTTTGCATTGGCATGAGTATGTCAGGCAACACGGTATCGCGGTAAAACACGGTTTTCATGACTTACTGGCATTGATTGTTCAGCACGATATACCGTATTGTCTGGCGACTAACAGCCGCGCTATTAACGCGCTGGAATGTCTGGCATTAGCAGGATTAACCGAGGTGTTTGACCTCATTATCAGCCGTGACGATGTGCAGCACGGCAAACCCGCACCCGATATTTTTCTGCACGCCGCAGCCCGTTTGCAAGTGCCTGTTACGCGGTGTCTGGTGCTGGAAGATTCTCACGCGGGTATTGTTGCCGCGACGCAAGCGGGGGCGTTCAGCGTGTTTATTCCCTCCATGCTACCGATAGACCCGCTGACGCTCGCCTTGTGTGATGTGATGCTGCCTGATTTACGCGCTGTGCGGGAATCGTTCCGTGCTTGACGCACAGGTCATGTATAATTTCGCTATTTTTCAGCCACCGCCTACCTTTAATGTGATGACTCAACAGCCAAAAATCTCCGTTATTGCCCCCGCTCGATTACACATGGGATTTATTGATTTAAGCGGTTCACTGGGTCGCCATTTCGGCAGTATCGGTATCGCACTGAACGAACACGCTACGCGGCTTTCCGTGACTCCTGCCGCACAACGCATGATTACAGGGGATTGTGCAGAGCGCGCCGATCAATGTTTAACCATGCTGTGCAAAGCGTTGAACGTTTCAGATAAAGTGCGTATTGATATTGAAGCGGCGATTCCTGAACACGTCGGCTTGGGCTCTGGCACACAAATGTCGCTGGCTATCGGTTCGGCATTGAACGCACTGTATGGTTTAGGGCTGAGCGTGCGTGAAATTGCTTCGGTGATGGACAGGGGTTTGCGTTCAGGTATCGGCATCGGCATATTTGAACAAGGCGGTTTAGTGGTTGATGGCGGGCGCGGTGAGCACACCATTATCCCACCTGTGCTGGTGCATTTTGACATACCCAGCGAGTGGCGATTTATTTTAGTATTCGACAAACGTGGACAAGGTTTGCATGGACAACAGGAAATTCAGGCGTTTAAGAAATTACCACCGTTTCCTCAACAGGAAGCCGCGCGGTTGTGTTATTTGCTGTTAATGCGCGGTTTACCTGCGGTGGCGGAAAATAATATTGTCCAGTTCGGCGAAGTTATCAGCCAGTTGCAACAATCGGTCGGTGAACATTTTTCTGCCGCACAGGGCGGTGTATTTACCAGCCCCGAAGTCACCAAAGCTATGCACTGGTTAGCCGAACAAGGTGCGGTGGCTATCGGTCAGACTTCATGGGGGCCGACGGGCTTTTGTGCGGTTGACGGTGTGGAATGGGCGGAATCTCTGACCGAAGAGGTGCGGCGCAAGTTTGCCCATGTTGATAATCTGACTTTTGTCACTGCCAGTGCGCGTAATCGCGGTGGTGAGGTGTTTGTGACGCTGACGTAAAAATCATTAAAAATGAGGTGATTGCGCGGGAAAATGAGTTAATTGCATTAAGTAAAGGTGTTAGCTACAATTAATAATATGTAAAGTAATCTTAATTTTCTTTTCAATTTCTCATCACAGTGGCTCTTATGAACCTATCTCACTCCTACGCTTTTAATACGATGGCTCTATTGCTTTTTACCAGTCTGGTACCGCTAGCAAATGCAGCACCGCCCCTACCTAATCTGGGAGGAGGAGCAGGTTTATTAATGCGCGAAACCAGCAAGCCACCTGAAATTTCCAAACCAAAATCTGAAGCCAATATCGAAACCCCCGAAACACAACGCCCGCCCATGCAGCCGCAAAGCAGTCTGCAAGTCACCGTCCAGTATTTTTCCTTTAGCGGTAACAGCCAGTTCAGCAATAACGAGTTGCAAGCCCTGTTAGCGAAATACAAAGGGCATCCTGTGAGCTTTAATGATTTGCAAGAAGCCGCCAATATCATTACTGACTATTACCGTAAAGCAGGGTATTTAATTGCCCATGCCTACTTACCTGCGCAGTCCATCAAAAACGGCATTGTGGACATTGTGGTTCTGGAAGGGCATTTAGACGGCTCGCATTTAGACGGCAATTCGATTGAATTAATGGGCGATACCCGCATCAACAAAAGCGTGTTACAAAAATTCCTCAATACCAGCAAAAAAGGCGACGTGGTTACCGATGCCGATCTGAGCCATTTGAGTTTGCTTATCAATGATTTACCCGGTATTGACAGCAAAGTGGTACTGGCACCCGGTAGTAAAACAGGCACAACCGCGCTAACCCTGAAAGCCAAAGAAGACCCTATGGTCAGCGGCTACCTGTCTACGGATAATCACGGCTTATATTCCACAGGCTACTATCGTTTTGATGGCGGTATCAATATCACCGACCCGTTCGGCTTGGGCGATCAACTGTCATTGCGTATGCAAACCACAGAAACAGCGGGTTTTGTGATGGGATCAGCCAATTACAATGTACCGATTAACGGCTACGGTACACGTTTGGGGGTTAATTTCTCGCAACTGAATTACAGTTTGGGACGCAGTTTTACCCCATTAGATGCCGATGGTCTGGCGCGTACGGTCGGTGCGACGGTCACGCATCCCTTGTATTTAACTCGTGAAGCCCGTTTAACAGGTATAGGTCACTATGAACATCGCTGGTTGCAAGACAATATCAACTCATTCGACAGTCATAATGACCGTGAACTGAATGTGATGAGTTTTTCATTTGCAGGCAGCTTATATGACAAACTCATTCCCGCAGGCGGCTTAACACAAGGTTTCCTCAATGTATCAGCAGGGGAAGTTTATTTTACCAATCAAGTGGCAGCTATCGCCGATAGCCTGTCAGGGCTGAATTCCAACGGCGGCTATCACAAATTCGATTGGCAATTAAATCGCACACAAAACGTTTGGGGTGATACGGGTATAGGCGATGTGAGTTTATACGCCAATTTCAGCGGACAAGTCGCCAGTAAAAACCTTGATAGTTCCGAACAAATCAGCTTAGGCGGGCCTAACGCTATTCGTGCCTATCCAGTCGGCGAAGGCAATGCCGATGAAGGCTGGTTATTCAACGGCGAAACTCGCTACAGCTTACCTAATTTTTCTATGATTCCTGGGCAGTTACAGCTTATCGGCTTTATTGATACAGGCTATTCACGCATCAATGCCAAACCGTTGGCAGGTCAACAGGCGAACCGTCACCTGACAGGTTATGGTTTCGGTGTTAATTGGCTGGGCGCGGCAGGCTTTAACCTGCGCACCAGTTTAGCGTGGCGCGATGTCGGTACACAACCGCAATCTGATCCTAATCAGAGCGAACCGCAAGCCTATTTTCAATTAACCAAAACGTTTCAATAAGCGCGTCTAAATATTAAGGCAACACTATTTGAACCACATTTATCACAGTATCTGGAACGAAGCCGTAGGCGCGTGGGTTGCCGTATCTGAAATCAGCAAAGGTCAGGGTAAACGCTCTGCCAATCGCCGTCAAAGTCCGACGACTGTGGGTTGCGGCTGTTTCGCAACCCAATGAATGTCAAACTGTTGGGTTGCCCAAAAAACGGCAACCCGACCTTGTATATTAACCCTGTAACAAAAGCCCAAGAATAAATAGCCCGCAAAAGCTATAGTAAGACTGATGTACTGGGGAAGCCGACCCGACCTGAAGCCAAGAGCTTGTGCGTAGAAAGGCTCCCCGCCCTCGTCATCCATGCCGTGGAGTATCTGAGACCTGTAAGCAA
>JAURYI010000094.1 GCA_030654015.1 Methylococcales bacterium
AAAAAGATGCCGTAAAATGCACCGCCTTCGCCACCGAACAACACTGGTTTGTACCTGTCACTGCCACAGTGGACAGCCAATTTACCGAACAACTACTAACCCTACTTGAGAAAAAATATGATAGATAAAAAACTGCTGGACATCATGGCGTGTCCCATCTGCAAAAGTCCATTACGCTACGACAGCGCGAAACAAGAACTGATTTGCAGAGCCGACAAACTGGCATTCCCCATCCGTGACGACATCCCAGTCATGCTGGAAGACGAAGCTCGCACCATCAGCCTTGAAGAATACGACGCACTAAAAAAATGAACCAGCCTTTTAAAGTCGTCATCCCTGCCCGTTACGCCTCCACCCGTCTACATGGCAAACCGCTCTTAAACATTGCGGGCAAACCCATGATTGTCCACGTTTGCGAACGGGCAAACCAAGCAGGGGCAGAAGAAGTCGTGGTTGCCACCGATGACACGCGCATTTTTGACACCGTCACCGCGCTGGGCATCAAAGCCGTCATGACCAACCCCGACCACCAAAGCGGCACAGAACGTATCGCCGAAGTGGCGCGACTGTGCGGCTGGGCAGACGATGACATCATCGTCAACTTACAAGGTGATGAACCGCTGATACCACCCGACTACATTCGTGATGTTGCCTTGGCATTAGCAGGGCAAACGCAAGCAGGCATTGCCACACTCGCGGCAAACATCTTGGACAGCGAAGAAATTTTCAACGCCAACGCCGTTAAAGTCGTACTGGATAAAAACAACTACGCCCTGTATTTCAGCCGCGCACCCATCCCACACTGTAGAGACGCGATTAATCGCGTCTCTACAACGTATCTGCGCCACATCGGAATGTACGCCTACACCGTCGCGTTTTTAAACCGCTACTGCTCATGGCAAACCTCACCGCTGGAAACCATCGAATCCCTAGAACAACTCAGAATCCTCTGGCACGGCGATAAAGTCCTAGTCAAAGTAGTCGATAAAACCCCAGAAGCAGGCGTTGATACACAGGAAGATTTACTGCGTGTCGAACGGGTATTGTTATCACAATAAACTATCGTTCCAACGCTCCAGAGACTGTGAAAGTATTTATGTGGGAGGGGCTTTAGCCTCGAAATCGGGGCTAAAGCCCCTCCCACATAATAATAAAAATAATGGGCAGTGGATGGAATACAAACCCAGATTTGTACTCCGCATACTTAAAGTAAATACCCATAAAAAAAGGCATCCGAAGATGCCTTTTATCACGCAAAAAAACCAGCCGCTTAATCGTAGCTATAATGCTTACGCAATGGTTTAACCACTTCCCAATGGCTATCCAAGCCCGCATGAAATACCACCAAATCATTCGGTAAAATGCGCACAGGCTCACCGCCCGCAGGCGTAACAATAATCTCACCTTCCAAAATATACGCAGTTTCAGTCTCATCGAAATCAATCGGAAATGTAGACACTTCTTTTTCCCAAATCGCCCAACCAGCAACGCCCAACTCTTTCAAACGCTCTTCGCTAGGGTTATGTTCAATCGTAATCTGACTCATGTTTGTCCTTATGTTAATAATTTATAAGCGTGGATTTTAGCATTGTTAGCACCATAAACACAGCGCACGCTAGAGATTGCTATTATGTAAAGATGTACATATCATTAGAAAAATACGCCCCCGCAAAGCGACTACTAAAGACACACTCTACATATGGATAAAGAATATGATTTCAGCAAAGCTAAACGCGCACACCATAGTGGACCCAAATTCAGGACAATAGTTTAAGCTATACCCTGTCATAAAAAAGGGGTTTAACAATGAGCGAGAATAAACGTAAGATTTTTACCAGTGCAGAAAAGGCAAAGGTTGCCTTAGCGGCGGTGAAGGGCATGAAGACCATCAATGAGATAGCGCAAGAGCATGGAGTTCATCCAACGCAAGTAAGCCAATGGAAAAAGGAACTACTGGATAATGTGGGTAGCCTGTTTGAGGGGAAACGTGGACCTAAGCCAGTGAATGCGCAGAACGACCCTGATCGGCTGTACGCCAAGCCTGTCGTGAGCGGGTCGAAGGGATAGGGCAACTGAATATGGAACTGGACTGGCTTAAAAAAAAGTCTGGGATCAGCCTGTAGCCGAGCGGCAACTGTGGATTATGTCCGATGAAGCGATTGCGGTATCCACGCAATGCAAGTTGCTTGCCATCACCCGTTCCGTCATCTATGCCCATAAAAAACGCCAACAGGACGCAGTTGATGAGGATGAGGAATTGCTGTTGCGACTGCTTGATGAAGAGTACACACGGCATCCATTCTATGGCACACGGCGAATGACTCAGTACCTGCGTGGATTAGGTCATTTAATTAACCGCAAACGGGTACAGCGGTTGATGCGAACGCTGGGGTTGGCAGGCATGGCACCAGGTCCCAACACCAGCAAGCCACATTCGCAGCATAAAGTTTATCCGTATTTGTTGAGAGGCGTTGATGTCATTGCCCCCAACCAAGTGTGGAGTACCGACATCACCTACATCCGACTGCTACACGGTTTTGTGTACTTGGTGGCGATCATTGACTGGTACAGCCGCAAGGTGTTGGCTTGGCGGTTGTCGAACACAATGGATGCTGGGTTCTGTGTGGATTGCCTAGAGGAAGCCATTAAGAACTATGGCGTGCCGACGATATTCAACACCGATCAAGGGTCACAGTTCACCAGCGACAGCTTCACGGGGATGCTGATTGAACAGGGCATCACCATCAGCATGGATGGGCGGGGGCGTGCGCTGGACAACATATTTGTTGAACGGCTGTGGCGGACAGTGAAATATGAAGACGTGTACCTGAAGGGATATGAAACCCTGCCGACGTTACTGCTGGGGTTGACCGACTACTTCTTGTTCTACAATGGGGAAAGACGGCATCAATCGCTAGGCTATGCAACACCCAACGCGGTGTACCTCACTGCAACAGGCGGCGGTGCGAAGATTGTCGATAAGTTCAGTGGTGCGCGGGGACATATTGGAACCGTTGAAGAAGGGGGCAGCACCAACCAGCTGCGGTTTAAAAGGGTTCTATCTTAAACTAAGCAAAAGATTGTCTGGACAATGGGATCCACTATAATTACTACACACCAAAACACGGCAGTTGGCTAAATATGGCTGAGATAGAATTGAGCATCTTATCCCGTCAATGTTTGGCTCGAAGAATTCCAGATCAAGACACTTTAAAAAAAGAGGTGGTAGCATGGCAAGAAAAGCGCAATACCATCGAATCCTCTATGGAATGGCGATTTACCACAGAGGATGCTCGGATAAAATTAAAAAAATTGTACCCGACAGTTTAAAATGGACTGACTACTAGTAGTCAGTCCATTTTATGGCATTGTTAATTTACGATAGGTTTTCTATTTTTTAGCCTTATATTTCAATAAGATAAAAACAAAAAACTCTACATAATTAACAATGCCCATTTTATTATGACGGTGCGATAAAGACCTGCGAGGTTTTTAAAACCTTGCAGGTCTAGCAACTTTACCCGTCATATCTAAATTGACGATGTACTAGGCACACACAAACCCAACGTACGCAGTAGGCTGCTAACAACAATCCCAACTGTATAACAGCCGAGAAAAATCTTTATTTAATAAATCTTCTTTTTTAATAAAAATAGTGGCTACACCACAATCTCCCCACATAATGCCATTTTCATCATCCGTATCCATTTGGAATAATAATACATAATCCTCATTCTGATATTGTTCCATTTCTCTAGGATCAGCTTGTGTAAAAAAAGGATAACCACCTACCTTATGTCCTGCCGATGCAAATAACTCAGAATACGCATTATATATTTCTTCATCATAATAATAAGGTTCATCTGAATTTAAAATTTTAGAACTAAACTGATAATCTACAATAGACATCGGTGCAGTTTGTAATTCAAAACTCAACGCACATTCATCACTAAATGGTAATTCCACCGAATTCATTTCGGGCA
This sequence comes from Methylococcales bacterium, assembly GCA_030654015.1. Classification (GTDB taxonomy): domain Bacteria; phylum Pseudomonadota; class Gammaproteobacteria; order Methylococcales; family Methylomonadaceae; genus UBA4132. The sequence continues at coordinate 3,984 of JAURYI010000094.1, forward strand.
AAAAATTAAAATTCGTTAATAACGCAGATTCATCCTCAATCACGTCTGGAAAATACAATACCCGAAAATTATCGGTATTTAAAAAATCATCGAAATTCATTCCAAAAGCACCATCTGTGCTTGAAATAAAAAACTGCAAAATTCCTTTTTCAGGAAACATCGGCAAATGCGGAATCTCAGCAAAATTTAACTGAGCCATCAACGCCATCGGTTCACCTTGACTATCCAGCGGATAATCCAAATCTTTAGGAAAATAAGGCAAACCAGAAAACTTACTTTGCCAAAACGATAATCCATCCTCAGATGTAGCCGCATTAATTTTCACAAACGGCTGAATACTCGCCTCAATATTTTCTTTAAAAGGCAACAATATTTCAGGTAACTCACTATCTAATTTCATATAAAAACCTTTTGTTATGTAGTCATGTTATATATTAAATTCAGTTTGTAGGGTGGACAAGCGTCTTTTTGCTTGCCCACCGATTATGCCAATTCAGCGTGGGCAAACGATAGAGCCGTTTGCCCACCCTACAGGGCTACCCATCTTACGGGTTGTGTATCGGTCACTACATCTCGTTCCCAAACTCCAGTTTGGGAACGCCTATCACCAAGCTCCGCTTGGTGTGGCAGTAAGTTCATTTTCACGTTTATAAGCATTGAACGTCAAGCAGAGCTTGAAGGTAGACATTCCCAAGCCAGAGCTTGGGAACGAGATAGGCTTATTACCAGCATTTGATTAGCGACAATGGTTTGAAAAAAATACAAGCCGTGTGTGCCGTTATGCGCAAATTACTACACGCCATTTATGGTAT
>JAURYI010000099.1 GCA_030654015.1 Methylococcales bacterium
ATACACTGGATCGTGAAACAGGTGAACTGTTAGTTGCTGAAAAATTCGACAAATCAGTCAACTGGGCTTCTCATGTTGATATGAAATCAGGTCGTCCACAAGTTGTATCTAAATACTCAACTGAGCAAAACGGCGAAGACGTAAAAACTGAAGGCGTATGTCCAGCTGCGTTGGGTTCTAAAAACCAACAACCAGTATCGTACTCTCCACAAACTGGCTTGTTCTATATCTCAGGCAACCACCTGTGTATGAACTATGAGCCATTCCAAGTGACTTACACAGCGGGTCAACCTTATGTCGGCGCAACGCTTGACATGATGCCAGCTGGTGCAGACGTTATAACAGGCAAACCAGACGGTACTCACAACCTAGGTCAGTTCACTGCGTTTGATGCTAAAACTGGCAAAATCGCATGGTCTAACAAAGAACCGTTCTCTGTATGGTCAGGTTCAGTGGCAACCGCTGGTGGCATCGTATTCTACGGTACATTAGAAGGTTACTTGAAAGCAGTTGATGCAAAAACGGGTAAAGAATTGTACAAATTCAAAACTCCATCAGGCATCATCGGTAACGTCAATACTTGGACTTACAACGGCAAACAATATGTCGGCGTATTATCAGGTATCGGCGGCTGGGCAGGTATCGGTATCGCAACTGATTTCGGTAAACAACTGGAAGAAGCAGAAGCGAAAGCGGCAGCAGAAACTGATCCTGTGAAAAAAGCAGAGCTGGAAAAAATCGCTCTGAAAATCTCACAAGAAGGTTTAGGTGCTAACGGCGCGTACGCAAGCCTAGGTTCATTCACCAAACAAGGTGGTGTGTTCACAGTATTTGCATTGCCAGACAACAAATAAGCTAATCGCTTTTTAATTGTTTGATTAAGCCTTGGTCGATTCGTTGACCAAGGCTTTTTTATGGGTAGTACAAACTATGATTTCGCAACTTGCGGGCTTAATCAGTTAACTTTTAGAGAGAATGTAATGGCACTTTATACGATTGTTTATGCGAGTACAGCAACCAAGGAAATGTCCGATGATGATTTACTGCTGATACTTGAAAAATCAAGAATCTTTAATCAATTAAATGGAATTACTGGCTTATTGCTTTATCGTGAAGGCTTTTTTATTCAAGTTTTGGAAGGCGAGGAAAATATAATTGATACGTTATATGAAAAAATTGAGCATGATACTCGGCATTACAATCCATTATTCATATTTAAAAGACCGATTACAGAGCGAAGTTTTGGGCAATGGGCGATGGGTTTTAGATCACCTGATTTAGATGCCTTAAAGAAAATCGCTGGTTTTTCTGATTATATACACTCGCCTAAATCAAAAAATTTAGATGATTTCTCAATCATGTTTGAAAGCGAAATAACCCGTTTACTGTATCCCTTTCAAAAATAATAAAGGGTGGGCATTGCCCACCTTTTTTGAACACTTCCGCTATTGTTTGGTGGGCGATGCTCACCCTACTCAACTTATAACCCAAATAATGACATTCCAAAATTCTCACCATTTACCCCATCCAAAATACCGTCCAGATATTGACGGGTTGCGAGCTGTTGCTGTTTTGTCTGTTGTCATTTTTCATGCCTTTCCTAATCTGCTTAAAGGTGGATTTATTGGCGTGGATATTTTCTTTGTTATTTCGGGATTTCTAATTTCAACCATTATTTTAAGCGGTTTAGAAAAAGACAGTTTTAGTTTTGCCGAGTTTTACAGTAGGCGAATCAAACGTATTTATCCTGCGTTGCTGTTAGTGTTAATAGCTAGCTTTATATTCGGATGGTTCACCTTACTTGCCGATGAATATAAACAACTCGGCAAACATATTGCAGGCGGTGCGGGTTTTGTGTCTAACTTTGTTTTGTGGACGGAGAGTGGTTATTTTGATAACACTGCTGAAACCAAACCGTTGTTACATCTTTGGTCATTAGGTATTGAAGAACAGTTTTATATTGTTTGGCCTTTGTTATTATGGTTTGTGTGGAAACAGCGATTAAATCAGCTAACCATTGCACTGGTCATTTTGAGTATTTCATTTTTTTTAAACATTAATAGCGTAGAAACTGATGCTACTGCCACTTTTTATTCCCCTCAAACACGGTTTTGGGAATTACTGATAGGCTCTATTTTGGCATATGTCACGCTCAGACAGCCAGCATCTAGGCAGAAAGTAAAACAGAAATTTGATGATTTTTTAGATACTTATATCGGACCCATTGTTTATGCACAAACGCCCAAAATCAACGGCGGCACACGGCGCAATCTTCAATCGTTGTTAGGTGCTAGTTTTATCATTATCAGCATCATTATCATCAATAAACAAAAATTTTTTCCTGGCTGGTGGGCGTTATTACCTACGATAGGAACAGTGTTAATCATCTCAGCAGGTATGCAAGCGTGGTTTAATCGCGCAATACTTTCTAATCGTTTATTCGTCTGGTTCGGGCTAATTAGCTTTCCACTCTATCTGTGGCATTGGCCCTTGCTGTCATTTTCCCGTATTATTGAAGGGGGCAAGCCTACACAAGGCATACGATTTGCCGCCATTTTAATTTCAATTGTACTTGCGTGGCTAACCTATAAATTTATTGAAAAACCTATTCGGTTCGGCAATCACAGTAAAGAAAAAACAACTCTGTTACTGGTTATCATGATTTTAGTTGGTGGGGCGGGGTATTATGATTATAAACAGGATGGCTTGACATTTAGATTTCCAGAAATCGTGCAATCATTCACGCAACAATATACCCGTGATAAAGAATGGGATGGTACTTTTTGCTTTTTAGATACAACACAAGATTATACATTTTTTGATAGTCCCGCACTTAAGAATGCTTGTCAAATACAGCCAGAAAATAATAAGCCCACGCTTTTTTTATGGGGGGATTCCGTTGCGGCACACTCATACCCAGGATACAAAACATCGTTTGGCGATAAATTTAGAATAATTACCAGAACAAGTGCTGGATGCCCTCCAATCTTAAATACTGACTCTGTAAATGGTGAGAATAATGAACGTCCGTTTTGTAGAAAAAATAATGATTATATTTTTGAACTCATTAAAAAAGAAAAACCTAATAAAGTGGTTCTTCAATCGGTATGGTATGTTCATGACTGGAAACAACTTGCAGATACCGTTCATCAGTTACAACACATTGGTATAACTGACATTGATGTGATTGGACTTGTTCCTGTATGGGAAGATAATCTACCCAAATTGCTTTATAAACAATTTAAAATGGATACGTTACACCGAATTCCAGAAAGAATGAATTCGGGCTTGAGGCGAGATATTATGCAAATAGATGTAGTGATGGAAAAGTTTATCAAGGAACTAAACGTTAATTACATATCTCCCATAAAAATTCTTTGCAATGAACAAGGTTGTATCACGACAATAAGTGATAAATCCATGGCTTATGATACTTCTCATCTAACAAGTAAGGGATCGCAATTTTTAGTTTCAAAGTTTCCGAAGAATTGATTAATAATCCGTAAGCGAGTAGCGCAATAAAGTGCGCTAGAAGCGAGTCGTTCCGAATGATACGCTTGCTATTGTCTCGTTCCCGAGCTCTGGCTTGGGAATGCCTCACTGCCATTAAGTTAAGCCGTTCGTGGTGAGCTTGTCGAACCATGAACGGCTTAACTTCGGGGTTTCGGATTTTTCCATTCACCCTTCGACAGGCTCAGGGCGAACGGAAAAATCCTTAACTTAATGGCATTGTGGGAATGCCTACCCTCAAGCTCTGCTTGATGTTTAA
>JAURYI010000101.1 GCA_030654015.1 Methylococcales bacterium
CCACTCCCACAATTTTCATTCTACTAACTTAATGGTAATGATGGTGTAAGTGCGGATTTATCCGCACGGTGCGAATGAATTAGCACCTACATGATCGTACTATTCCAACCAATCCAGAATAAAATCTTCCAGATCATTCACATCATCCTCAGGTGTTTCGACACGCGCATACGCACGAATGGAAATACCCGCCTCTTCCACGCTACCCGCCGTTTTGGATAATAAAGGATGCCATTCAGGTAAGTCTTTACCCTCATGAATCAGACGATATGCGCAGGTGACAGGCAGCCAATAATACTGTTCAGTAGGTAGCTTTCTTATATCCACGCAATCAGGAACGTGTTGGGTGCGTTCTGTATAGCGGGTACAGCGACAGGTGGTTAAATCAATCAGCTGACAGGCGACGCTGGTAAAGTAAACATTACCCGTGTCTTCGTCTTCTAATTTGTGCAGACAGCACTTGGCGCAACCGTCACATAATGACTCCCACTCTTCGGTAGTCATTTCAGGCAGAGTTTTGGTTTTCCAGAAATTCATTAGATTAGATTTTGTCCACGAAAAATACGAAAAACCGTCTTATTTTTCGTGCTTTTCGTGGACAATAACATCACTTTTTAACAACCGCATTCCACGCAACCAACCAAGTTTGCGATTGATAGGCTTCGGCTTTTTTATCCAGCGCACCCGTTAAAATCATGCGCAAGGTGTTATTGATAATGCCGAAAAAATACGCCTGTGCCAGTAATGGGTCAATATTGCGTATTTCGCCTTCGCTGATGCCGTTGCGAATAATTTTGATGATTTTGATGAATGCTGCGGTTTCTAATAACGGCTTGGCTTCGGGCAGAAATTCATTGATTTTCAGAATCAATAAAAACTGCATAATCTCAGGGGCTTCATCAGTCAGCTTGAAGAATAAATCCACGATACCGTGCAGTTGCTCGGAAGGCTTCTGATTTTTCCGCCGTATTTCATCAATCGAGATATTAAGGCTATCCAGAATGTTGGCATACAACGCAGTGGCAATCATCTGTTTATGCTTAAAATGATGATAAATCGCCCCCGCTGTTTTGATACCTGCCGCTTCGGCAATGTCGGTTAATGAGGTATTGAAATAGCCTTTTTCAGCAAATAATTTTAGTGCGGCTAATAAGATTTCATCGTGGGTTTCGGTTTTGCTATGAGCAATATCTTTTTCTTGATCCATGTTCTTATATCACAGCGTATCAATGCGCTGTATCGCTAAGTGTTAGTAAAATACAGAAGGCGTGTCAGACCTTGCGTTCATTATTGTTATTTTTCTGCCATAGCAGTGAAAGCGGCGCGTAAATAGCTAATCATCGACCACAACGTTAATGCGGCGGCAATATACAACAAACCGTAACCAATAGCGTTAATCGGCAAGCCCAGTAAATCTTCACGATACAATAACATCCCGATTGCCAGCATTTGCGCTGTGGTTTTCCATTTACCTAACGAAGATACTTTAACCGTTGCCTGTTGACCGATTTCTGCCATCCATTCTCGCAAGGAAGCGATGGTAATTTCCCTGCCGATAATAATCGCGGCTGGAATGGCTAAATAAGCGGTAGCCTGTTGTTGCACCAACAAAACCAACACAATAGCCACCATCAATTTATCAGCAACCGGGTCTAAAAAAGCCCCGAACGGTGTTTCCAGCTGCATTTTTCGCGCTAGATAACCATCCAACCAGTCAGTAATGCCTGCCGCTAAAAAAATCAGCATACACGCCACGTTGGTATAGTGCCACGGCAGATAAAAAACCACTGTCAACAAAGGAATTAACGCGATTCTTAACAGAGTCAGATTGGTTGGTAAGTTAAATTGAATGGTCATCTGAATGATGAAAAATATCGTAAATTCGTTGTGCCAATACTCGGCTAATGCCGTCTATGCTACAAAGCCCATCCACACTCGCGCGTGCTACGCCCTGCAACCCCCCAAATTGTTTTAATAATAATTGCCGTCGCTTCGCACCCAGTCCTGAAACAGATTCAAGCACTGATTGTTTACTTGCTTTAGCGCGACGTTGCCTGTGTCCTGTGATGGCAAATCTATGTGCTTCATCGCGAATCTGTTGAATCAACAAACCGCCCGCACTTATTGTTATATCTATCGGCTGATTTTCAGTCCCTATAATCAACTTTTCCAAACCGGATTTTCGTCGCTCTCCTTTAGCAACACCGACTATCATAACATTGTTTATGCCTAATTCTGCTAATGCCTTTTGCGCGGCTCGCACTTGAATGGTGCTACCATCAATAAACACAATGTCTGGAGCTACCTGCTCACTTTCCTGCAAGCGTTTAAAGCGTCTAAAAACTGCCTGATGAATCGCCGCCGCATCATCACCGCCCGTAATTCCCGTAATATTAAATCGCCGATACGCAGATTTATTCGCCCCTTCGCTGTCAAATACCACACACGAAGCCACGGTTTGCTTACCCTGCGTATGACTAATATCAAAACATTCCAGCCGTTTCGGTACCGATTCACACTTAAGCAACTGCTGCAAACTGACAAGCCGCGCCACCATATTCTGCTTATCCGCCAAGCGACTCAACAACGCATTTTCCGCATTATTCACCGCCATTTGCAGCCACTTCAACCGCTCGCCTGTCACCTTATGACGGATAACCAGCGCGTGTTTCGCATGAGCCGCCAACGCCTCACGCAACAACGCCACCTCAGCTACTTTATGGCTCATAATCAACTCACGCGGCATCGGCTTATCGACATAATACTGCGGCACAAACGCCGACAACACCGCCGCAGAATCGTACTCATCCACCATCTTGGGAAAAAACACCTTATTGCCCAAATACTGCCCGCCGCGAATAAAAAACACCTGCACACACGCCACCGCACCATTCGTCGCACAAGCAATAATATCCATATCACCGCCGTCACCATCAACAAACGCCGACTCCAACAACGGACGCAAGCGTGCAATCTGATCCCTAAGCCGCGCCGCCTGCTCAAAATTCAGCACCGCCGCCGCCTCATCCATCTTCACCACCAGCTGGTCGATTAAAATGCCGCCCTTCCCCTCCAAAAACAGCACCGTATTATCCACATCCAGCGCGTAACTCGCCTTATCAATCAACCCCACACACGGCGCAGTACAACGCCCGATTTGATGCTGTAAACACGGACGGGTACGATTGTTATAAACCGACTCCTCACATTGCCGAACAGGAAATAATCGCTGCAACAGCTTCAAACTTTCCCGCGCCGCACCCGAACTAGGATACGGGCCAAAATAACGCCCCAACTTACGTTTCGCGCCACGATGCAAACTGATTTGCGGGAATTCATGATTGGACAGAAAAATGTACGGATAGGATTTATCATCCCGCAAACAAATATTATAACGCGGCTTATGCAGCTTGATTTGCTGACACTCCAGCAACAACGCCTCATTTTCCGTCTCAGTAACCGTCACCTCAATAGCGGCAATCTTAGCCACCATCACCTGCTGTTTAGGCGTAGCCGACGGATTTTTGAAATAACTGCTAACGCGATTTTTAAGATTCTTCGCCTTACCAATATAAATAATCTCCCCCTCCGCATTCAGCATCTTATAAATGCCCGCCTGCGTAGTGAGATTTTTTAAAAACGTTGCGCTATCGAACACGGCTTAACAGGCAAGATGATATTTATGATTTGCGCCTTTAATTAATCTTAATATTTCAGGAGCTGGAATATTGGCAAGCTCGCTAGGCTCTAATTTGTGCATACCTCCACCATATACTCTACCTTCGTCAAGCATTGCTCTCTCGGTTGTATTATTTAAGGCTTCAAAGAATATTTCAGTCATTTCTGGGTAATGGGCTATAACAGCCATTAACTCTGGCTTTGGATAAAGAATTAGATATGAATTAGCAACAATGGCTTTTGAATGATTTAAAATAAATCGAAATGGTTTTTTGCCTTCCTTATCTGACCTTCCAATATATGTGCAGTAAAAAGGGCTTTCAATACGGTTTTCTTGCGCATACCAAATTTTACGATTCTTGCATAAGTAACGGTCAGAAACGCCACTTTTTACGCCTTCTTGGATATATTCATACAATTCAGGATAAAGCCGTTCTACTTCGTTAAGCTGTAATTTGCAATCAAGAACAAATAATTTATTTTCAATAAGTGGATAACCTAAATTATCAGTCTTTACTTCCGTTTCTGAAAGGTATCGCGGACTTGGTAATATCGGCTTAAATTGCGATAGGGGAAATCGCTTTTCTTCAATACTACTTTTAGTCAAAATAAAATATTTATTGTCACCTGTTGCAATACCTCGCTTCACTAAAAAGAAATCACTTAATCTAGGGATTGTTGAAATTCCCCGTTCATTATTCAATGGGAAGCGCGTCCACTTTTTTTCATTGGCTAATACTTCGGTAGTTACTTCTTTTTCATGCGAGGGGTGGTTAATTGTGCCGCCATAAGTGAATTTTATTTTGTGATTCGCATCGGGTTTCTTTTTTTGAAACCACACAATAGCAGAAGAAACCAAGGCATCATCAAATTGAACATCTTTTGGATCGAAGCGGTGAATTTGTAAAAGACTTACTTCATTAAGTAAATAATTTTTAACCGCCTGTCCATAATTCACATCCATAAATTCACTGGGTATCAACCATCCAGCAATACCCTCTGAGGTCATCCAGCGGTGAGATAACGCCATAAAATAACAGTACAAACCAGATAACCCAGATAATTTCATATTGGCTGCATTCAATGCTTCTAGCTGTAACCGTTCTTTTTGTCCATTTATGTAGTGATGGCGAACATAAGGAGGATTGCAAATGATTAAATTGAACTTTTGATTTTCATTTACAGGTGGAGTCACCTTTGTAAAATCAGCTAATTGATAGTTAAGAATACTTTTAGACCATAACTCACGCGATGGATTACCGTAATGTTCGTCTACTTCATATCCCGTAGCTGCTTCAATATGTGTAGAGGGGATAACGTTATTTAATGCGCTGAAAAATGCTCCTGTCCCAATTGCTGGATCGAGAAAACGAATTTTTTCATGCTTTGGCATTATCTTTGCGGCATATTGAAGAATATCATTAGCGAATGTAATCGGTGTCGAAAATTGACCAAGAATATTACGTTGTTCTTTCGTTTTTTGTGCATCAAGATTACGCTGAATAATTTGCCTTTGAGCTTCTATTTTTGTTGTAGTTTGCATTTTTAAAATCCAAATAGAGCTAAATCATCAATACGATGTTCCCAAACCCAGTCAATGCCTTCCGCTGCTTCATATCCCAAGTAGCCAGAATCAAAGTAGCCACATAGGAATAAATCAAAGGTGATTTTGTTACCGTAAGTTTTACGAAGCTGCTGCATTTTTACCGCTTCTTCTTTTCTACGTTTATTCGTATTAGTAAAATCCCCTGCTGATTTCGCCTCAAATAGGGCGGGGAAATCACCTTGTTTGGCATTTTTACGCATAATAGCTGAATCAACTGGAATATTAATTTTCTTGCCTCCATTCATAGTAATGGGGACATTAAAACGAAATGAAAATGTTCCAGCAGGCATTGAGAGAAAATCTTTAGCTTCACCAAGATTAAGTTCACGGTAACCTCTCGCTTCAAGCCACGCCTTCATTGAAGCAAGCTGACGTTTTTCCTGTGCATTACGAATAATAGGGTTAGCTACTGCACCACAGAGTCTATCGGCTACAATTGTTGAAGCACGATGAACTTCTTCTTTTGTACCATTATCAGTGCGTTGCTTCCAGACGAAAATATCTGGATCAGCCATTTTCTCGATAATATTACCAATTTTATTCAATTGCTCCATGAGATCAGCTTTATTCATAGTTGGCGGAACACGCTTTTCATCCTCCATGTTTTTAACGAGATTAGGTGAAACACCTGCAAGACCAATAAGCCTATCTCGTGCAATTGGCGGACAAGTAGCCATTCTAAGCATTGGTAACACCGAGGGATTTGCCTGTAACGTTTCAGGGCGAATATTTGTCAAATTTTCAGTAAGCTGTAGTGCCAGCTCAACATGCTTAGTTGTTTCTATACGAGTTTCTCTGAATGCTTTAGGGGCAAAAGTCATAAACCATTCATTGTAAAAATCGACTGATTTAGAAACATCAGCCTTCCATAAATCCACTTTATCGCGATTCACTCCCACAATTACTCCTAACAATTAATTATTTTTGATTATTTTCCACCATATCTTCAAATACAACTACAAATCAGTGTGAAGAATGGGTAGAGCAACTCGAAACCCGTCGGATTGATGATTAACCTAACAGTGTTGTTATCCGCTGAAAAACATCAGTGAATCCTGCTTTAGTCAGGCGTTTGGTTTGTACGTTGTAGCGGCTGGTGTGGTAGGAATCGACCAGTGTTGTGCCGTTGGGTAATTCGTGTTGGACGTTATGGGCGAATTTCGCGCTGTTGGCTTTTAAGCCTAGGGCTTTTAATACTGATTGGTGGGCGACTGTGCCTAGGGCTAGGATGACTGCGCCTTGTGGGAGTGTTGCCAGTTCGGCGGCTAGGAAGTGGTTACATTGGTTTATTTCTTCGCCTGTGGGTTTGTTTTGCGGCGGTAAGCATTTGACGGCGTTGCTGATACGGCTGTTGGTGAGTGTCAGTCCGTCGTGTTGTGATTCGGACACGGGGTTGGTGCTGTAGCCGAATTCATATAAGGCTTCATACAGTAATAATCCTGCGTAATCCCCTGTAAAGGGTCGCCCTGTGGCGTTTGCGCCGTGCATACCCGGAGCTAAGCCGACGATTAATAAGCGTGCATTGGCATCACCGAACGGGGCGACGGGGCGGGCGTGATAGTCGGGGTGTTTTTGTTTTACGTCGTCTAAAAAATCAGCGAGTCGTGGGCAGAGGCGGCAGTGTTGGTCGAATATCGGGTTATTGGGCATGGTATTAGGAGTGTGAGACTGTTAATTGCGGCGTTAAGGAAAGCAATTTGTAGTAATGCAATGGAATCAAAAATCATGATTTTTGACTCCGCCACTTTATTATCACTTTGATTGTTAGCACCACCAAAAAGCGCGATTGAAATCGCGCCCACCTTGAGCAGTTATTATTGGTAATAAAGATAATCGGCTGAATACGGCACTGCTTTTTCCATGCCTAGATGATTGGCATCACAGCCCGATACGGGCGGCAAACCGCCGCGTGTTTTGACTCGTTGTATAAAGTGGCTGTCGGCAAATACACCGTTGCCGTGATGTGCGACGGCTTCTAATAATAACCACGCTACGGCGGACTCTGGTTCGACATCGACTTTTTTCAGCAATTTTCCTGTGACGCGGCTGCCGTCTTGATGTGTCCATTCTGGCCCTGCGCCATGACTGCCTACTACGTTTCCTTGCTCATCAAGCAACTGTGCTTCTGGGCGTTGCCATTGCCATGCGGTCACGCCTTGATTGCTCACACATTGATAAATTTGTGTGCCTTTGGCGTGTAGTAATAAGGTTTGTTGTTGCCCGTTCGGCGCGGCGATTTCTTCTGGGATGATGGTTTGCGCATGAGCAACTGCGGATAGCAACACCCATAAACACGCGATTTTTTTTAACATAGTAGTTCCTATAACACGGTGACAATTAAGGCGAATACGAAGACGAAAATAACCAACAGGCTGAATTTACCCTGTAAGGATAAGTCTGCCCAAAACTGTTTTATCACGGCGGACACCGCTTGCTTTTTATCGGTCGCGTCCCAGATTTTTTGCCAACGTCCGCGCCACGAATGGGCGAGTTCGTAGGCTTCTTCTTCCGCTAGCAGTTCGGCAAGTGTGGGATAAAACGCGCCGCATACCGAACAGCGCGGCTCGGTTTGGCTGCGTTCATGACCACAGGATGGGCAGTTTTTCATGGTTCGCTCCTACGCATGGGTTTAATGATGGGCTTACTATACAAGAAAGTCGTGTAGGGTGGGAGGGGCTTTAGCCCCGAAAAGCGAGGCTAAAGCCTCTCCCACATGAATACTGTCACACCATGCCTTTCATCTGATACAACAATTCCAGTGCCTGTCTTGGGCTTAGGTCATCGGGGCTTAGGTCTTTGAGTTTATCCAGTGCAGGATGTGCTTCTTTGAAAGAAAATAAATCCAGTTGCTGTGTGCCTGCTTCGGCTTGTTGTTCCAGATAGGCGTTGTCTTCCAGTTGGCGTAATTTCAGTTTGGCTTTGTCGATGACAGAACGCGGCACACCTGCAAGTGCGGCGACTTGCAAGCCGTAACTTTGGCTTGCCGCACCATCTTTGACTGCGTGTAAAAAGATGATTTTGTCGCCGTGTTCCATTGCGTCTAAATGCACGTTTTCGATACTGCGCTGTTCATCGGCAAGCGTGGTCAGTTCAAAATAATGCGTGGCAAACAGGGTGAAGGCTTTGGTGGTTTTGGCGAGATAATCCGCACAGGCATAGGCGAGCGACAAGCCGTCAAAGGTGCTGGTGCCGCGTCCGATTTCATCCATGAGTATCAAACTTTTTGAGGTGGCATTGTGCAGAATGTTGGCGGTTTCGGACATTTCCACCATGAAGGTAGAACGTCCGCTGGACACGTCATCGGAGGCTCCGATACGGGTAAAAATTTTATCAATCGCGCCGATAGTGGCGGATTTGGCGGGGACATAACTGCCGATGTGCGCCAGAAGTACGATGAGCGCGGCTTGTCTCATGTAGGTTGATTTTCCACCCATGTTCGGCCCTGTAATTACCAGCATTCGGCGTGTATTGGAAAGGTTTAAATCATTGGGGACGAAGGGAATGTCGGACACTTGCTCGACTACTAGATGCCGTCCGCCTTCGATGTTGATACCTGCTTTGGTGACCAGCGTGGGTTGTGCTAAATCTAAGGTGTCGGCGCGTTCGGCGAAATTGACCAGCACATCCAGTTCTGCCAAGGCGGTGGCGCAGTGTTGCAATGCGACTAAATCGGCGGCAATGGTGGTAAGCAGTTGTTCGTACAGATATTTTTCAAATACCAAGGATTTGTCTTTGGCACTCAGCACTTTATCTTCAAAGGTTTTCAGTTCCTCGGTGATGTATCGCTCCACACCTTTCAGGGTTTGTTTGCGGGTGTAATGCGCGGGGACTTTTTCCGAATGCAAACGGGAAATTTCGATGTAATAACCATGTACGCGGTTGTAATTCACTTTCAGGTTTAAGCCTGTGGCGGCTTTTTCCCGCGTTTCTAAGTCGATTAAAAATTGGTCTGCGTTTTGGCTTAGGTTGCGCAGGTCGTCTAGTTCTTGGTTGTAGCCTTCGGCAATCACGCCGCCGTCACGAATCAACACGGGCGGGTTGTCGATAATCGCGGCTTGCAATAACGCGACTAACGCGGGTTGTTCGCCGATTTGCTGGCTTAGGCGATTGAGTTGTGGATTGTCACTGGCGGCGAGTGTGCTTTGTAAATCGGGCAATACGGCAAGCGTGTTACGCAACACCAACAAGTCACGCGGACGCGCCGATTTTAACGCGATACGCGAGCTGATCCGTTCAATATCGCCGACGTGACGTAAATGCGCTTGTACATCTTGATGCAGGCGGTTGTGTAACAGGCTGTCTATGCAGGCGTAGCGGTGTTTGAGTATCGTTTGGTCGCGTAAAGGACGGTGCAACCAACGGCGTAAACAGCGACTACCCATTGCGGTGATAGTATTATCGAGTACGCCGAACAGCGTGTGTTGCAACTGCCCAGACGGGTGAAAATCCAGTTCTAAATTGCGGCGACTGGCGGCATCTAATTGAATGGTGTCGTTACTGCTTTCGGTGGTGATGGCTTGAATATGCGGTAACGCGCTTTGCTGGGTGTCTTTGACGTAATGCAATAACGCGCCAGCGGCGGCAATGGCGACGGGTAACTGTTCACAACCGAAGCCTTTTAAATCCAGCGTGTTGAATTGTTTTAATAGCTGTTGCCGCGCACTTTCGCTGTCAAAATGCCAGACGGGACGGCGACATAAGCCTGTGCGTTGTTTGACACTGGCGGGCGGTGTCCAGTCTTCGCTGTACAGTAATTCGGCAGGATTCAGTCGTTCCAGTTCACTGAGAAACAATGATTCGGCGTTGACCTGTTGCAGAATAAACCGCCCGCTGGTTAAGTCCAAACTGGCTAAAGCATACTGTTTATCCTGCACACACACGGCAACGAGGAGATTATCTTTGCGGTCTTCCAGCAAGGCTTCATCGGTGACGGTGGCGGGTGTGACCACACGCACCACTTTACGTTCTACTGGGCCTTTGGAGGTTGCAGGGTCGCCGATTTGTTCACACATCGCCACCGATTCGCCGTTGCGTAATAACTTTGCCAGATAGCTTTCGGCGGCATGATAGGGTATGCCCGCCATCGGAATCGGTGCGCCTGCCGATGAGCCGCGACTGGTTAAGGTAATATCCAATAACTGCGCGGCTTTTTTGGCATCATCAAAAAACAGTTCATAAAAATCCCCCATGCGATAAAAAACCAGCGTTTCTGGGTATTGGGCTTTAATACGGTGATACTGTTGCATCATCGGGGTATGCGGGTTTTGCTCTATACTCATGTTTTTATGCAGGGGAAAATAATGGATACTGAATTAATGGTATTGGCAGAACAGGTCGGGCAACGTCTGAAAGCCAACGGATGGATGATAGTCACCGCCGAATCGTGTACGGGCGGCGGCATTGCGCAAATGATAACCGAAATAGCGGGTAGTTCTGCGTGGTTCGACCGCAGTTTTGTGACTTATAGCAATCGTTCAAAAGTAGAAATGTTGGGAGTCCACCCTGCCACGCTGGAAAAATTCGGTGCGGTCAGCGCAGAAACCGCACTGGAAATGGTTCAGGGTGCGTTGTTATACAGTGCGGCAGAGTGCGCGATTGCCGTGACGGGTATTGCAGGCCCAGACGGTGGCAGCGTGGAAAAACCAATTGGTACGGTATTTATTGCCCGCTATTATCAACATCAAACCGCAACCGTCATCAGAAAACAATTTGTCGGCAATCGGCATCAAATAAGAACACAAACCATAAAAACGGCGTTGGAATGGCTGTTGGATTAAAACCCGAATTCAGAATCATCAAAGTCTTCAAACTGTTCTTTTAAACGTTTCTTTTCCCAATAAATTTCAATTTTGCGGCGTGCGTCTCTTTTTACCGTGTCTTCATCAAGATTAACAACGGGAACATATTCTCCGTCAAACAGATCTTCATCATCGGTATCGGGTTCGGCCGTGGTCTGTGCGCTGACCTTAGACGCGGATTTTGCAGTGGTTTTAGTCATGGTTAATGCTCCATTCGGGGGTTTTTTTCAATCCTATCATAATCAATTGTAAAGCAAGAAATATTATTGTCATACACTGGTATTTACTGAAAATGAGCGGGATATTCCTTTTCAATTATACCAATCGTGATTATTAACAGGCGGCATAATGGGGTTGTCTCGTTTGATATTCAAGTAACTGTGAGCATTTATTGTTTTATGAAATAGCAACGCCTAAAATAAATAAGATTACGCTAATTCATTTCATGCTGAGTGACTCATGCCCACCCAAAAAACCACACCCTCCAGTACGCCCAAAAACAAAGTGACCACCTTCCCGATTGTCGGCATTGGTGCATCTGCGGGCGGTCTGGAAGCATTCGAGCAGTTTTTTCATGCCATACCCGCTGACAGCGGTATGGCGTTTGTGCTGATACCGCACCTTGATCCCAGCCACGCCAGTCTGCTCGTTGACATTTTGCAACGCGCCACCAAGCTACCCGTGATTGAAGCAGTGGATCAAGTCGTCGTTCAGCGTAATCATGTGTATATCATCCCGCCCAACCGTGATATGGAAATTCTGCACGGTGAACTGCAACTCAGCATACCCGCTGCACCGCGCGGACAACGTTTGCCTATTGACAGTTTTCTGCGTTCTTTGGCAGACGACCAGCAGGAAAATGCGATTGCTATCATTCTCTCAGGCACGGGTTCTGACGGTACACAAGGGGCACGAAGCGTGTGCGGCGCGGGCGGCATCACAATAGTACAAGAACCCTCCACTGCCAAATATGACGGTATGCCGAGCAGCGTTATTCATGCGGGTTATGCCACGCACGTTCTACCCGCCGATAAAATGTGGAACGCATTGCAATTTTGTACGCATCATTTTTCCCACCATGAGGAAACAAGAGCTACCGCTGAAAAAAACAGCGGGATAAAGCGCGTGCTGATTCAGTTGCGCTCCATCACGGGTCACGATTTTTCTTTATACAAACAAAGCACCATTCATCGGCGTATCGAACGGCGGATGTTCCAGCATTCTATCGACGACATTGAGGTTTATGTGCGATTTCTGAAAGAAAATCCTGCTGAAGTGCATTCTTTATTCAGAGAATTGCTGATTAATGTCACCAGTTTTTTCCGTGACCCTGAGGCATTTACCGTATTACAAACCGACGTGTTACCGTATTTGTGCAAGGATAAAGCCGATGATTCAACCTTTCGCGTATGGGTAGCGGGCTGTTCTACGGGTGAGGAAGCCTATTCAATCGCCATATTACTGCGTGAATTGATGGATCAAGCGCGGCGGGAATTTCGCGTGCAAATCTACAGCACGGATCTCGATGATGAGGTGATAAACATCGCGCGGGCAGGTGTTTATGCCGATAATATCGCACAGGATATTACCCCCGAACGCTTGCGCCGTTTCTTTATCAAAGATGACAGAGGTTATCGCGTCAAAAAAGAAATTCGTGAAATGGTGGTGTTCGCCATACAGAACGTCATTAAAGACCCGCCGTTTACTAAACTTGATTTGTTGAGTTGTCGTAACCTGATGATTTATTTAGGTCATGAACTGCAAAGCAAGCTGATTCCGACATTTCACTACGCACTCAACCCCAATGGCATCCTGTTTTTATCGCCCTCAGAAGGCATCGGCAATCATACCGAACTGTTCTCGGTGTATAACCGCAAATGGAAATTCTACCGCGCCATACAGACCCGCGCATCCACGCAGATAGTAATAAACAGCCCGTCACTATTGGCAGAAAGGTGCAGTATTTACACACCTGACAATATTATCAAAGCCAGTGCAAAAATTAATTATGCTGACTACGCACCAAAGCTGCTGGCGCAATTTTTCGCACCCGCTTCGGTGATTACCGACCTCAAAGGCGACATACTGTTTGTACATGGCGATACAGGCAGATACCTGCGTCCTGCGCCCGGTCATGCCACGCTCAACATCATTGATATGGCACGCGAGGGCTTAAATCTGGAGTTACGCTCGGCTATTCACGCCGCAACCACTGATAACACCCTGACCTTAAGCCGAGAACTGCAAGTGAAAACCAATGGCGGATTCAGCACGGTCAGCCTGAGTGTGCGCCCGTTGCCTGATACAGCGGGTTCGTACAATCAATTGCTGATCAGTTTTCAGGACATTCCTACCCCGAAGCCACCCCGCAAACGGACGATTAAATCCGCCGAAGCACAGCGTATCGAAGAACTGGAACGCGATTTACTGTATTTAAAAGAAAGCTATCAAATCAGTATCGAAGAACAACAGGCGTTTAACGAAGAGCTTAAATCAACTAATGAAGAAATGCAGTCCACCAACGAGGAATTGCAATCGACCAACGAAGAGCTGGAAACCTCCAAAGAAGAATTGCAATCGGTCAATGAAGAACTCATCACCGTCAATTCAGAATTGCAAGCCAAAATCGAACAACTGGCAGATATGCAGAACGACATGAAAAACCTGCTAGATAATATCAATGTCGGCATTATTTTTCTCGATAGAGAGCTGGTTATCCGCCGTTTCACCCGTGAGGCATCACGCATTTATCGGTTGGTGACTACCGATGTAGGACGATCTTTAAATGATATTAAAAGTGTTGTCGAAGTCGATGATTTACTGGTTGCCGCGCAACAGGTACTGGAGTCGCTGATTCCCTTCGAGCGTGAAATACAAATCGGCGGCGATAGCTGGATATTGGTGCGTATTCAGCCTTACCGTACACTGGATAACATGATTGATGGGGTTGTACTCACCTTTACTGATATTAGTGCGCGTATCAAGGCAATTGTCACTCAGGAAGCGTTAATAGTCGCGGAAGGCATCGTTAATACCGTTCGCGAGCCATTTGTGATACTTGATAACGAACTGAAAGTTATTTTTGCCAGTCAGTCATTTTATGTAAAATTTAAACTGATACCGCAAGACAGTATCAACCTGTCCATTTATGAGCTGGGCAACCAGCCTTGGGACAGCCCCGCTTTGCATGAATTGATGGACAGTGTACTATTGCGTGACCAGGCCGTAGAAGATTATGTGCTGGAGTATGATTTTCCTGTCACGGGTCATCACAAGCTGCTAATCAATACCCGTCGTATTGTCAGTAAAACAGGAGCATTACAAATGATTTTGCTATCAATGGAGTAATTCATGATTAAAAAAACCGACGATATTTACCAGCAGCTGGAACAACATTTACGCGATAACGCCGAAACGCAACTTAAATACACCGAACAAAGGGCAGTCCCTTTCACATCGCCCAGTGAAATACTGCATGAACTACAGGTACATCAGATTGAACTACAGATGCAGAATGAAGAACTGCTGCGCACCCAACTGGCATTGGAAGAATCCCGCGACCGTTATGTTGACCTGTATGAATTCGCCCCTGTCGGTTATCTGACGCTCACCATAGACGGCTCTATCACCGACATCAACCTCACAGGTGCGACCATGCTGGGTGTTGAACGTATGAAACTCATCAATCGCCGTTTCGCGCCCTATATTGTCCCCGAAGACAGAGATCTCTGGTATCGTCATGTGATGGCTGTCAAGCACCATGGCTGTCATAAAGAAGCCGTTGAATTAGCCCTGCGTCGCGCCGATAACACGCTTTTATATGCACACATTAATTGCCTGCATATAGACTCGACCGATGAGCTGAACGTGTTGCGCATTACTCTGACGGACATTACTGAACGTAAAAAGGCAGAAGACGCGCTGAGCAAAAGCGAAGCACAACTTGCCTCGATTGTCGAAGGAGCTGAACTGGCAACATGGGACTGGAATATTCCAACAGGGGATATTTCTTTTAATGACCGCTGGGCAGAGATGCGCGGTTATTTATACGCATTACGGGCATCACCATGAACATTACCAAGCGTAAACACATGGAACAGCGACTGCGCATTGCCGCCGCCGCCTTTGAAACACAGGCAGGTATTATCGTCACTGATGCGAACAAATGTATCCTGTGCGTGAATCAGGCATTTACCGACATCACCGGCTACACAGACAAAGATGCCATTGGTCGCAGCACCGCTTTTCTGCATTCTGGATTAATTGATGAAAGTTTTTATCAGACCATGTGGTCGGACGTGGATCACGATGGTTACTGGCAGGGTGAAGTGTGGGATAAACGCAAAAATGGCGACCTGTTTCCCGTCTGGCTTACCGTGACAGCCGTCTTTGACAGTCAGCGGAATATCACCCATTATGTCGGTTCGTTCACCGATCTCACTGCACAAAAACAGGCGGAAAACGTCTTGCTTGAGGCGCGTCAAAAACTGGAATCCAAGGTGGCAAAAACACAGGAAGAACTGGAAAAAATCAGGGAAGATTCGCTGCGCATCAATACCGCGCTCAACGTATTGCTCAGACACCGCGAATCCGACAAATGCGATGCACAAAACGCCTTGTCCCGCGAAGTAGAAGGCACGGTGTTACCTTTTCTAAAACGACTGAAAGGCGCGAGTACCGACAGAAATCAGGCGCGTTTAATTAATATTCTGGAAACCAATTTACATCAGCTGGTGAAATTTTATGGGCGCGAGACCAGTCTATCGTCTGTCTACCAAAAATTAACCCCCGCAGAAATACAAGTCGCTTCTATGGTCAGACAAGGCTTATCCACCAAACTGATTGCGACCACATTGAACCTGTCCACAGGCACTATCGGCATTCACCGCAAACATATTCGCAGAAAACTGGAACTGGATAGTAAAGAAATCAATCTTTACAGCTATCTGACTTCGTTAATTGAATAAATCCCTCTGTTTTTCATAGTAATGGGTATTTTATATACCCATTCCATACCCATTAATACACCATTCTCAGTGATTGCAACTTTTAGCTTCCTGCGCCAGAATAATGCCGTGAGGTAAGACGCTCTCTGTTGGCCTCATGTGGGTTGTGCGATCCACGGTTCTTATAACTGCACTCAGAGTTCATGTCGAAAACATTTGGAATGAGCTGGTTTATTTACTGGGTGCAGTTTTTTTTAAGCGCGTTGTCTTAACATTCCCCACTCTGCATCACCATCCTTACGAGGAAAGTCTATGCCAGTTATCTCGTTAGTTGTCTTTTTGGTCATCTCCTTGTTTTTTATGGTGCTGATACAGATTCACCTGTTTGAAATCGCCTTTACAAAACTGGGACTGACACCTGAAACGACACTGATGCTGGTGTTCGGCACACTGGTGGGCAGCGGTATCAATTTACCGCTGTTTGAACTACAGACCAAACAGGCAGGGCATCTGGTTGAATTACCGAATCGAAAACTCATCTGGGAATTATTTCAACCTGCCCGAGAAGGCAAGGTCATGGTCGCTGTTAATGTGGGCGGCTGTATTATTCCCGTCGGACTGTGTATTTATTTTATTTCACTGCAACTGATTGACCCCGTTAATCTGTTGATTTCGCTGTCCGCAATCACTTTTTTAAGCTATCGGAGCAGCCGTGTCATTCCTAATATGGGTATCGGTATGCCTTTATTGGTTGCCCCGTTGTTTGCCGCCCTGCTTGCGCTGATTCTTGAACCTGAACACACGGCACAGCTGGCTTATATCGCGGGCGTACTGGGTGTGCTGATTGGTGCGGATATGTTGCGCATCAAGCAAATAAGCGATTTGGGTGCGCCCATTGCCTCAATTGGCGGTGCGGGTACGTTTGATGGGATTTTTCTGACGGGTATTATTGCAGTATTACTGGCTTGATTGATAATAGGTTAGCATTTCTCATTCCCACGCGGCGCATGGGAACGAGAGTAAGTGAGTGATTGGAGTACAAACCTAGGTTTGTACTCCCGCTATATGCTTACAAATTCGCAATAATGACATCAGCAAATTCACTGCACTTCACTTCCGTTGCCCCGTCCATCAAACGGGCAAAATCATAAGTGACGTGTTTACTGGCAATCGCCGCATCCATCGCGCTGATAATCGCATCGGCGGCTTCTGTCCAGCCCATATAACGCAACATCATTTCCCCCGACAAAATCAACGAACCCGGATTGACTTTGTCCAGATCGGCGTATTTAGGCGCAGTGCCGTGCGTGGCTTCAAACACCGCTACACCTGTGTCGTAATTGATATTACCACCAGGTGCAATACCGATACCGCCGACTTGGGCGGCTAAGGCATCGGATAAATAATCGCCGTTTAAATTCAGCGTGGCAATCACATCAAACTCATCGGGACGGGTTAATACCTGTTGCAAGGCAATATCGGCAATCGCGTCTTTGATTAAAATGCGACCACTTGCCAGCGCGTCTTTCTGTTCCTGATTAGCGACGGTTTCACCGTGCGCGGCGCGGGTGCGTTCCCATTGCGACCAAGTGTAAGTCTGTTCGCCATACTCGCGTTCTGCCAATGCGTAAGCCCAGTTACGAAACGCACCTTCAGTGAATTTCATGATATTGCCTTTATGGACAATGGTGACGCTTTTACGTTTATTGACAATCGCGTACTCAATGGCTGAGCGCACAAGCCGCTCTGTACCTTGTTGGGACACAGGTTTAACGCCAATGCCTGAGGTGTCTGGAAAACGAATTTTTGCGTATTGTTTAGGAAAATTTTCCTGTAAAAAATGCAAAAATAACGCCGCATCCGCACTGCCCTGTTCAAATTCGATACCCGCATAAATGTCTTCAGTGTTTTCTCGAAAAATCACCATATCCACCGATTCGGGTTTTTTGACAGGCGACGGCACGCCGTTAAACCAGCGCACAGGACGCAGGCACACATACATATCCAGCCGCTGCCGCAATGCCACGTTTAATGAGCTGATGCCGCCGCCGATAGGTGTGGTCAACGGGCCTTTAATAGACACCAGATATTCCTGACACGCTTCTACTGTTTCACTGGGCAGCCATGTATCAAACAGGCGAAACGCCTTTTCACCTGCATACACTTCGAGCCACTGAATTTGTCGCTGTCCGAAATAGGTTTTGGCAACCGCCGCATCCAATACGCGCACGGTTGCCCGCCATATATCAGCACCCGTACCGTCACCCTCGATATAGGGCACAATGGGATTATTCGGCACGACGAGCTTGTGGTTTTGTATGATGATGGGACTGCCGTTTACTGGGGGGGTAAGTGTAGTCATAGATAGCTCCTGAATGAAGGTCTGTGTTTCTTTTTGATGAATACGAAAAAAGCGAACGGTTCTTCAATTATTTAATTCAACCTTCGTGATTTTACACGCTATCAACCATAAATCGAGCTTAGTTTTCTATGAATCCCGCGTCATTTCTGTGTATGATTGTATTTCTATTTAAATCGTGGAGAAAATAAATGCGCATTGTAACGTTGATTAAAGGGGACGGTATCGGTCCTTCTATTATGGATGAAGCTGTTAAGGTATTAGATGCGTCAGGCGCGAAAATTCAGTGGGAAGAAGCCTATGCTGGTCTGGCGGCATTTGAAAAATTCGGTAATCCGTTACCCGATGAAACGTTGGCTTCATTTG
This sequence comes from Methylococcales bacterium, assembly GCA_030654015.1. Taxonomy (GTDB): domain Bacteria; phylum Pseudomonadota; class Gammaproteobacteria; order Methylococcales; family Methylomonadaceae; genus UBA4132. Next base: position 18,754 of record JAURYI010000101.1, read on the forward strand.
ATAAAACCCGCTTGGCATTTAAAGGCCCGTTGACTACTGTAGTCGGTTCAGGGTTCAGAAGTATTAACGTGGCATTACGTCAGCAATATGATTTGTATGCCAATGTCCGCCCTGCCAAAAGCTGGCCAGGTATCAAAACCCGTTTTGAAGATGTTGATATTGTCATCGTCCGCGAAAATACCGAAGGGTTGTATGCAGGACTGGAGCATTATTTAACGCCCAAAAAAGACGTTGCTGAAAGTCTGGCAGTGGTTACCCGGGTGGCATCAGAGCGTATTGTGCATTATGCGTTTCAATATGCGCGTGACAATCAGCGTAAAAAAGTCACTGTCTGCCATAAAGCCAATATTCTGAAATATACCCAAGGTTTGTTTTTGAATGTCGCCAGAGAAGTAGCTGCGCTATACCCCGACATTGAATTTGACGAAAAAATCGTTGATGCCGCGTGTATGCACATGGTGATGAATCCGCAACAATTTGATGTCGTCGTCACCACCAATATGTTCGGCGATATTTTGTCGGATTTAACCGCAGGTCTGGTCGGTGGTTTGGGTTTAATTCCGGGTGCAAACATCGGTGCAGATGCCGCATTGTTTGAAGCGGTACACGGTAGCGCACCTGATATTACTGGCAAAAATCTGGCCAATCCAATCGCGGTCATTATGGCGGGTGCGATGATGTTGAATCATATCGGCGAACATGAAGCGGCAAACAGAGTGGTCAACGCAGTAGAAAAAGTGGTCAATGAAGGTAAATATGTAACGCCTGATTTAAATCCAGCGTCTAAAGCGGGAACGATTGAAATGGGTAATGCAATTGTAGGTGCAATGGCGTAAGCCTTAGGGTGGGCAAGCGTTTGCCCACCCCTTTTAGTAGCGAACGGAGAGCAAGTTGTTACCCTGTATTTTTATCCAAATCGTTAAAATCCGTTAGATAAATATCCTGAAGCAAACGTCTTTCTCCCGCTGTTAAAGCAAGTCGCTTATGCGTGAACTCAGGCTCAAGAACTTCATTTGACAGTTCTCTATCTTCCTGCCGCCTGATTATTTTACGGCGATCTTCTGCTGGACAGTCAAGATTATTATCCGTCATGAATGCCAACCACTCAGGTGAACCGAACTGATAAGAAATTTTACGCCTGTCAAAAACCCGCCCTATTGTTGATGATTGCAGTAATTTTTTACGCAAATCAATTACGTTCATTATTGTCGTTCTCGGCTCTAATATTTTGTGATTTATTAACATAATGAATCAAGAATAGAAGACGTTTGGATAAAATACAACAACACGACCAATTTAGTGCGCGACGGGTAGAGTAATGACTTAAGGTTGTGGCAACAACATGAATGACTGCCCGTCGTTTAAAGGACTGGCAGTCATAAAAATAACGGCTTTAATAGGTCGCCCACGGCTGAAAATACGCAATTATAAAGAGCGAGCCAAACGGTGTAACGCTTCACTGCCATGACTGAATATCGGCCAGCCATCGCCTGTCAACACGGCGGTAATATTGGGCAGTTCCGCCAGACGTTTTACGGATTTTATCGCTAACGCCTTATCAGTCAGTTTAGCATCAGGCAGTAAACACAGTTCGCCCGCAATATGGCAACGGATTAAATCACCCGTTATCAGCGTGTGATGATCCAACAATAATGCCAGTTCACCCGCTGTTTTAGAACCGTGCAGTTGATAGGCAATCAAGCCTGCAAATACTTCTTCTTTATCATGAATCCAATGATCGCAGACGATAGGAAAGCGGTCTTCTTCACCCGCAGACGCATACACTAACGCCCCCGTGCTACTGGCAATGTATTCTGCCGCGCGACAGTGATCGCTGTTAGTGATAACGATATAATTAACACCGCCCAGACGTTGTAAATGATCGTGATCATGTTCAGACATCGGTAACGGGTCAATCAACACATTACCCGCATCACGCACCCACAACACACTATGAAAATCGAGATTACGTTCTTCATTAAACTCAGACCAGCCAAATAAATCTTTTCGGTGTAATTGTTTCATTGCGAATCTCCTCTCTCAATCTGTTAGGAATACATCAATTATAAAGCCTATCCTTTTTGCCGATAATCTTCTTCACGACGGGTCGCATTCGCCAGAAAACACTCGCGCGTTTGTTCATCCACCGCACTCCACTGCCTGATTTCCTCAAGTGAGCGAAAACAGCCCAGACAAATATCATCATTATCCAAACAGCAGTTTCGCACGCAAGGTGAGTTTGATAGTTCATTGACAGCAGTATCAACCGTCATAATAACAACTCATCTAATTTCTTCTGCTGCTCTAATGCGTGTAACTCATCAAAGCCGCCGACATGAAAATCGCCGATATAAATTTGCGGCACGGTGCGTCGGTTGGTTTTACGCATCATTTCTTCGCGCAGCCCCGGCTCGCTGTCAACGTTAATTTCTGTATAGCTCACGCCTTTTTTATCAAGCAGTCGTTTCGCCATGACACAGTAAGGACATATTTTGGTGGTATAAATAAGGATGTTCGGCATATTTTATGGCTGTTTGTTAGTATAATGTTTTGTAGTTTACCAGAAAGAGGCAAGCTGCTTGCCTTGATCTTTACGTCTTCATTTGATTATTTTTGAGAGCTATCTATGAGTGATTTACCTGAAAATTTAAAATATGCACCATCCCATGAATGGGCGCAGTCGGAAGATGATAATGTGGTGCGCGTGGGTATTACCGATTTTGCTCAGGAGCAATTAGGTGATTTGGTTTATATTGAGTTGCCTGAATTGGGGCGTAAAGTCACGGCAGGCGAGCAATGTGCCGTCGTTGAATCGGTTAAAACCGCCTCGGATTTATACAGTCCTGTGTCGGGTGAAATTATTGTGATTAATGAGGCTGTGGTGGATGCACCTGAGGAAGTCAATGACAATCCTTACCAGACATGGCTGTTTTGCATTAAAGCGGACAATCTGTCCGAATTAGATGCCCTGCTCGATGCCGATGCTTATCAACAATCAATCAACCAATAATTTATTTTATTTTATGGCAAATCCAAATGCAAAAGGCATAAAACGCCTTATCAATGCGTGTTTCTTTTCCGTCGCTGGTTTTAAGGCAACGTGGACACATGAAGAGGCGTTCAGACAAGAAGTTGTTTTGTTTATTGTGACTACGCCGCTGGCAATCTGGCTGGCTAAAAGCAATATTGAAATGCTCCTGCTCATCGGCAGCATCGTGCTGGTAATGCTGGTGGAATTACTCAATTCAGCAGTAGAAGCAGTGGTTGACCGTGTGGGTTTTGAGCATCACGAATTATCAGGCAGAGCCAAGGATATTGGTTCCGCCGCTGTTATGATGTCCCTGATGTGGGCTGCGCTCACTTGGGCATTAATTTTATTATAAAAAGGAGAGATACATGAGTGCATTAATATGCGGTTCTATGGCTTACGACACTATTATGGTGTTTCACGATAAATTCAAACATCACATTCTGCCTGAAAAAACCCATATGTTGAACGTGTCGTTTTTAGTGCCGTCCCTGCGTCGTGAATACGGCGGTTGTGCGGGCAACATCGCCTATAACTTGAATCTGCTGGGTGAAGAGCCGCAGATTATGGCGGTAGTAGGACATGATTTTGAACCGTACAGCGAATGGTTAAGCACGAACGGTTTATCAAGCAAATTTATTCATGTGCTGGATAATCATTTCACAGGTCAGGCGTACATAACTACCGACGAAGACGATAACCAAATTACCGCATTTCACCCGGGTGCAATGAATTTTTCCCATTTGAATTCCGTCCCTGCAAATAACAGTGACATCAGCATCGGTATCGTCTCGCCCGATGGCAAAGACGGTATGCAATTACACGCTGAGCAGTTTGCTGAACTGGAGATTCCGTTTATTTTTGATCCGGGTCAAGGGATGCCGATGTTCAACGGTGCGGAACTGTTGAAATTTATCGACCAAGCCACTTGGATGACACTGAACGACTACGAATCTGAAATGATGCAGGAGCGTACAGGCTTATCATTAGAAGAAATGGCAAGCCGCGTAGATGCCTTGATTGTCACTTTAGGCAGCAAAGGTTCTAAAATTTACACTCAAGGTCGCGTGATTGATATTCCATCGGCGCAACCCAACGCGCTGTGCGATCCGACAGGTTGTGGTGATGCGTACCGTGCAGGCTTGTTATACGGTTTGATGAATGATCTGGAATGGGAAGTCACAGGACGTATTGCGTCACTGTTGGGTGCGATGAAAATCGAACATCACGGCACACAAAATCACACGTTTGATATGGACAGCTTCAAACAACGCTACCATGAAAACTTCGGGCATTCTTTTTAAGAAATCACACCCTACGGAAGGCAGGTTTAGTGCTTGTCTTCCATGCTTTTCGTGGACAATGAATAACCTGCACCACAGACTTTTATGCTAAAAAACACCCAACAATTATTAGACATCATGGCGCAACTGCGACACCCTGACACAGGGTGCGCGTGGGATGTTAAACAGGATTTTACCAGCTTGATTCCCTACGTTATTGAAGAAGCCTACGAAGTCGCCGATGCTATCGAACGCAATGATTTAGATGATTTACGCTTGGAATTGGGCGACTTATTATTGCAAGTGGTGTTTCATAGCCAGATTGCCGAAGAGCGCGGTTTGTTCACCTTTGAACAAGTCGCCGCTGGCATTACCGAAAAACTGATACGCCGCCATCCTCATGTATTTGGTGACGCAGTGTTTACTGATGATGCCCAGCGTCATCAGGCATGGGAACAAGCCAAAGCCGATGAACGACTGGAAAAAACCCGTTCGCTTGAGCCTGTGAGCGTGTTGGCAGGTGTGGCAGGCAATCTGCCTGCGCTGATTGAATGTGAAAAAATTCAAGACCGCGCCGCACAACATGGTTTTGACTGGAAAACCGTGCCGCCTGTGTTTGATAAGGTCATGGAAGAACTGGATGAAATCAAAGAAGCGTGGCAATCAGGCGATCAAGCGCATATTCAGGAAGAAGTCGGCGATTTATTGCTGGTCGCCGTTAATCTGGCGCGTCATCTCAACGTCAATGCCGAAGCCGCTCTCAAACAAAGCACCAAAAAATTCGCTAAACGCTTTAATTATATTGAACAACAAGTGGAAGCCTCTGGTCGCAGTTTGAGGGATTGTGAGTTAGATGAACTGGATGCGTTTTGGAATGAGGCAAAGGTGGTTTTGAAAACGACGCAACTGAGTTAATTATCGAGAGTTCACACTTGGGTTTGAACTCTCACTATCCTAATATTGTCTTCGACTACTGCAAATCAATCATCCAACAGACTTATTCCATCACTCGGATAACACCCTCTTTTATCAGGAAACATAGTATGAAACTACACCCCGTTCGCCACACCGCGCTATTGGCGTTATTGTTACTCGGTGGCTGTTCTGAAACACAGGTAGTCACCCAAGCCCCCGTGTTTGAGCCTTATCAGCCTATAAATCAACCGACCAAGCCACCTGTTACCATTTATCAGCCCAGCACACAGGGCGTATCGGAAGCCGCTACACCGCCTGTCATCACAGGTGCGCCTATCAGCACCAGAGTCGGCAATGTGCAACTGCATCCCAGCGATTTTAATGTACTGGCAGGCTGGATGACGGACGATCACGTTGCCGCATTCAAAGCCTTTAAACATTCCTGTAAACGCTGGAACGCTATGCCTGCTGATAAAGTGCTGAGCGGTTCATTTCATTTAGGGCGCATTGCTGATTGGCAGAAAGTCTGCTCCAAGCCCGTCATGCGCGGACAAGAACGCCAATTTTTTGAACAGTGGTTCAAGCCTTACGCAGTCAGTGAGAACGGTCAATTTGATGGAATGTTTACAGGCTATTATTTGCCTGAGTTGCATGGCTCACGCGTCCGATCTGCTCGTTATGATGTGCCTATCTACCGTATGCCCAGCGGCGGATTGCGCAATTTCAGCCGCGCCCAAATCAAAGCAGGTGCATTAGAGGGTAAAGGTCTGGAATTATTGTGGGTCGATAATTACATTGATGCCTTTTTTATGGAAGTCCAAGGTTCAGGGCGTGTCGTCATGGAAGATGGCAGTATTGTCGGCTTGGGTTTTGCAGGCGGTAACGGGCATGAATATTATGCAATCGGTAAAACGCTGGTCAATAACGGCGAAATTGCCAAAGCCGATATTTCCATGCAGACCATCCGCGCGTGGATAGAGCAGCACGCGGTTGAAGGTGAGCAACTGATGCTCAGCAATGCTTCGTATGTGTATTTTCGCTATACGCCTGTAGATCCGAATGTCGGGCCGGCGGGTGCAATGGCAGTGCCGCTGACTGCGCAACACAGCTTGGCTATCGACCATAAAAATCTGCCTTATGGCATTCCTATCTGGCTGGATGCCGACCACCCTGTCCAAGGCAAACGCCTACAACGCTTACTGATGGCACAAGACACGGGCGGCGCGATTAAAGGCGTGATTCGTGGTGATGTCTATTGGGGACAAGGTGCAGAAGCTGGTCAAATGGCAGGCCCGATGAAATCGAAAGGACATTACTTTTTGTTGGTGCCGCGTAATATTTAGTGATTGATACCAGAAAATCTGTTGTAACACGCTGAATGACTGCCAGTCCTTGAAAGGACTGGCAGTCATTCAAACGTATGTATCGCTCCTCGTTACATAACTTTCCAGCTCATCAACAGAACCGAAAAACAGCCACGATAATAACGACTCTTTGACCAGCCAGCCTTTACCTGCAAACCACACCCCATAACCTTTATCCAACAATCGCTCTGCGTATTGCGCAGCGTTGAGTTGCTCGACTGCGGACAATACCAGAGGCGAATTTAACTGGTAGCGGGCGACATGATAGCCGCTCAGAGCAAGTTTCCGCACGATGCTAACGCCATTGCGCCAGACGACAGGCGCGGTTTTCAATACATAACGCTTGCTTGCCGATAGTATTGGCAACGCCCATGCTTGCACACTGACCGCCATTTTTTTCACTCGTGCTTGCTGCGCATCTGACAGCAGAAACTCCCCTAGCCACATTTGATACAGGCTGATAACAATTTGCGCGCCCATAGACAAACCCATCAACGCCCCAGAAGCCACCACCACATAAGCAAAATTAGGATTGTTGCGCGTGATAAACCACGACAGCGTGTCGATGAGCATGGATAAAAACGGAATGACGACAATGATACGTTTTAAGGCTACGCTCATATCAGAATAAATAAAAATCCTGCCCACCAGCAATAAAATAAACGCGATACCGAACAAGTGGATATGGGAAATTTTCACCAAGCCCGTCAATGACGCGCCCTTGGAGGAGGCGACTTCCATCACGCCGTCGTAGCTGGTTAGATTGGGCAAACTGGGATTAACGTCTGGATTATGACAGCCCACGCAACTGCTATTCAAAATCGGCGCAACGTTCTGTGCAAAACTGGCTTCGGATTTATCGCTGCTGAGCCACGCCAGAATTTTTTCTTTGTCATCGGCAGATTTTAGATTCGCCTCCATCGGCCCGCCGTTAATAGCCGCACCGATGCGGGTTTGGTCTTGCGAGCCATAATAGGCAATCATGACATCCTGTATCGACATACCTGCCTGCCCGTCGCGCATTTGGTGGGTGTAATACATATGCGTCAAGGCAAATAAATAGCCGATGCCGATAGTCATTAAAAACAGCGAATACAGCATCTTTTCGCTGACCGATATATCTGCAAATCGTAAACAACGCTTTTCCATAAATCACCTTCTTACTTCGTGAACGTGCTTTTTACGGTTTGATTACGACAGTGTTTCGCTTGAGCGACATACACTTGCCATTCTCATGTAATTTTTAGCAAGTGCAGTGCCAGAAAAACAAAATCAGTAATTTATTTAATAATTACAATGGGTTGTGCAATTTTGTTATTTGTATTTGGAGGCTGTGACAGCGTTAGTTACGCTTTAATGTTGTGCAGAACAAGCGGCTCTGCACTGAATTGGATAGTGTTTGTAGCTGGAATTTAACGCTCCGAATCATGTCAGTAAAATAATCCCGTATTTATGTCAACAATTGGTAAGTTCTTAGCCATAAGTCAGGATGTATTTCTAAACACTGGAGGTCAGGCTTTGCCTGACTTGCAAGCGGAGCTTGCACTCCAAACACACGCAAACTTATTAGTACACCCTTAGTGTGTCAAATGACCGATTTTATCTACCTTCCAATAAAGTAACGATGCGTTGTAAAAAATTCCTGGTAGCTAAATCGACAGGCATGGTTTTTTCAATAGGCATATAGCAAATACCCGCATCAGCGCAGCCTTGAAAGGTGACTTTTAAATCTAGTGTATTGAGTTCAGAGGAATAAGTTTGTAATGGCAGTTCAATGATTCAGAATGGGGTATTAAAGGATAGAAAATGGGTATTTAAAATACCCATTTAATGAAATGCAGACCTGATTTGGACTTAAGCTTGTTTCTGATAATCTAACGAGATGCCAACAATCTTTCCCACAACGCGATAAATTCACGCACCCAGCGTTGTTGCTCGCTTTCTTGTTCTGGCGTTACAGGCTCAGTAACGGCCGGTTTAGCAATAACGGGCGGTGCATCAACGACAATAAACGTACCTGGAATCATACCCATCCAGCAACTCCACGGAATTACGCCTGTTTCTGTCGGGGTAAATTCAATAGTTTGCAGTCCCTTTTTTATATCAAATTTTAGATTATATTGCGGCACAACAATCGCTTTATTACATTCGTTGATTTCTTTACCATCAATGACCCATTTGACAGGGATACCTTTGTGTAGCGTGAATTTATTGGGTACAAAGCCTGTTTTTACCACCTCCATACGGATAGTCTGCTCGGTATCACAGGCGGGCGATTCAGCTGCTATGGGTGAAAAATACTGAGAAGTTCGTGCAATCAGGGTATTAAAATCCACCCCCGACCCCGTCACCGCCAAGCCACGATTGAGCATGATGACACCTAATGCCATCACGATGACACCTGAGGCTTTCAGCAATTTGGGCGTTAAATTTTTTGATAATAAACTGGTCAGAAAACCAAAACCTAACAGCAAGGGTAACGTCCCCAGCCCAAAGAAAAATAACACCATCGCGCCTTCCGACCAGCTCCCCGTACCCGCCGCCATGACATACATCGCTTGCAACGGGCCGCAAATTATCATCAAGCCATTCAGCAAGCCGATGACAAATGGATTGCCATGTTTACGGTATTCCTTACCGATAAAACGGATTAAAAATGCAGGCGGTTTAATTTGAAAGTGACTAAGTGAGGGGAAAATTTCCAGCATATGCAGACCGAAAATAAACAGAAACACGCCCGCCGCCACACCTACTACACCCTGTGAATAAGGTGTGAAAGCCACAACCGAACCCAATGCACCAAACAGTGCGCCGAAGCTGGTATAAGAAAGTGTTTTGCCAATACCGTAAAGCAGATGCGGGTGATGGGTTTTATTACCTTGAGCAGCGGCTTTGGCGGTATAACCCAAAATTAAAGGGCCGCACATACCCACGCAATGAAAACTGGTTAGAAAGCCAATCAGCAGCAATAAGCCGTAATTCATATCACTGCGCATTTGGGGCATATCGACATGATCCATAAACCAGCTGTCCAGCCAGAGAATAAAGCCTATTCCGATAAGAGCTAACGAGATGGCAAACAGCTTTTTAAAAAAGAGGCGTAATGAATGTGTTGCAGATGAGTGATTGACTGTATTCATAGTTATTGATGGTGCATCGTATGAGCCGCGTGTCTGTCTATGGCATGGTGTGCATTATTATTGAGTTGCGCAGCTAAATAATGTTTCATGGTATTCCCTGTTTACAGGGATTAGAATTAGCAAACAGCCTGACTGCCAATGCTTTGAACGATACAACACAACCGACATTATAAAATGTGTATATGACATATTTTATAATGCTTAATGCGTCAAATAACAAACAAAATCGGTGCGAATATATGACCAAACCCAAAAAGCCTAAAACTGTTACACAACATGACATTGACAATCCGCCGCTATTTAAAGGCGATATGATTGCTAAAGCCATTGTCATCAGCGTTACCGTTTCAACCATTAATCACACGGGCAAAGCGGTTTTAAAATCACTCGCCCGACACCCGTTAATTGTCTTTGGACTGGGGGTCACTACGGGTTATTTTGCCCATAAATACCGCAAACGCCTTATTAAGGCAGGCAATCAGGCTGCCGATGAAGGCAAACAATTTGTATTGCGTCAGCGCGAAAATATATTGGATTTTCTTGCTGAAAATCAGGACGATGCAGAGGAGCAGGAGCATTAAAAAGTAAAGCGATAAGGGGTATCAACGACTTAACCCACGGTACGATAGTACATGATTTAAAACGACGTGTGCGCATTATCAAACAAAACCTGTTTTGGGCATTAGGTTATAAACACTATCGCCATTCCCGTCGCCGCACTGGGTAAACTGAATCCAATGATTGCCTCGGCGGCGATGGCGTTTAGTTCTATATCAGTGGTGTTGAATTCGTTACGTTTGCAACGCAAATAAACGTAAAAACGGGGCTGGATGATTTATATCATTTTGTTGTTTCGCGAGGATAAAAGATATTAGGTTGTGATAAACATTGAGTGACTGGAATACAAACCTAGGTTTGTACTCCGCCTTATCGTAAAAATAACTCAGTATTTATGGCTATCAAATTATCAGTGTTCAATATCACGAATCATGTCGCTAAAATAAACCAGCATTTGTTTCAAAAACTCAATCGCGACGGTGAGTTCCTGCGTAATATCATGAATAAAATGATTGTGCATGAAGGTGTGCGGATTGTAGGACATCAAGCCCATGTAGATGGTGTTACAGCCCATTGCAATCATGATAAACGCGGCGAGTTTCAACATCAAACCTCTGACACTGGCACTCATTCTGCCAAACGCGAAACTGATAAACAGCATGGTGGGTAATGTACCCGCACCGAAAGTGAGCATTAACGCGCCGCCTTCCAGAATGCTGGGCGCGGAAGTGGCTTTCACTGCCATTGCAAACGTGAGCGGACAAGGCATTAAGCCGTTCATTAACCCTGCGATGGATGCACCTAAAATCGGGCCTTTGGTTCTGGAGGACGCATAACCTTTGCGCAGTAAATTCATCGGCAATAAGCGAAATGAACCCTGAAATGGAATCCAGCCTAAAATACCGAAGGCAAGAATAATCACCACCGCGCCGATAGTGATTTGCAACACGCTTTGCACTTTGCCGAATATGCCGCTGGACACCAGCACCACACCTAACGCGGCGGCGGCAAAACCCACCAGCATATACACGAAAATACGCGCAAACTGATAGAAAAAATACGGCCAATAACTTTTTGCTTTACCCGCATTCATGAAATAACCCGACACCAACGCACCGCACATTCCTAAACAATGTCCGCTACCCAGTACACCCGCCATAAACGCAAGTCCGTAATCAAAGCCTGCCGTAACACTAGCGACCTGCTCCATACCCATATCCATTGTTGAATGATCCATTTTAAAACCTACTTTTTATTGAGTCGTAAAGAATTGACAATAACCGACACAGAGCTAAGTGCCATTGCCCCTGACGCAATCATCGGATTCAGTTTACCCAATGAGGCAACAGGAATAGCGACCACGTTATAAGCAAACGCCCAGAACAGGTTTTGTTTAATGATACGGATGGTATCAGTGCTGAGCTGTATCGCAGAGGTCACGCGGCTGATGTCGCCTTGTACCAGCGTCATATCGGCGGATTCAATCGCTATATCGGTGCCTGTACCAATCGCAAAACCGACATTGGCAGCAGCTAAGGCAGGCGCATCATTAATACCGTCGCCTATCATGCCGACGTTTTTACCTTCGGCTTGAAACTGGCGAATAATAGCGAGTTTTTCGTCAGGTTTGGCGTTGGCTATCACGGTTTCAATGCCGACTTTAGCGGCGATATAATGCGCGGTTTTGGCGGTGTCGCCTGTCACCATCAGCGTTTCAATACCCAATTTTTGTAGGTGTCGAATGGCGTGTATCGCTTGCGGTCTGGCTTTATCAGCAATACCGAACACGGCGGCGGCTTTGCCGTTAATCGCCATAAACACGGGCGTTTTACCTTGTTCGGCAAACTGACTGGCGGCAGTCAATAATCCCTGTACATCAACACCTTGATCGACCAGCCAATCATTATTGCCCAGCAACAGTTTTTTACCGTCAACTTCGGCTTCAATACCGCGTCCTGTCGCGCTTTGGAAATGACTGCATTCTTGCAACTCAAGGGAATGTTCTCTGGCGTAGGCGACAATGGCTTTACCTAAAAAATGTTCCGAACCATGTTCAGCGGAGGCGGCTAATACAATAATTGTGTTTTCACTTAATCGGGATAATTTGAGCAAATCGGTGACTTTAGGCTTGCCTTCGGTAATCGTGCCTGTTTTGTCGAATACGATGACGTTGAGTTTCGCGGCGGTTTCCAGACTTTCACCGTTACGGATATAAATGCCTTCGCGTGCCGCCTGCCCTGCCCCGACCATAATCGCGGCAGGTGTTGCCAAGCCCAAAGCACACGGGCAGGCAATCAATAACACGGTAATCGCATTGCCGAACGCAAAACTAAACGATGCGCCTGCCAATAACCAGCCGCCCATCGTGAGCGCGGACAACACCATTACCGATGGCACGAACACCGCTGAAATTTTATCGACTTGTTTTTGTATCGGCAGTTTGGTGGATTGCGCCTGATCGACCATGTGGACAATGCCCGCTAACACGGTGTCCATGCCGACAGCGGTGGCACGGATGCGCAACACGCCGCTGCCATTGACACAGCCGCCGATAACTTTATTGCCGATGTCTTTAATCACAGGCACACTTTCACCCGTCACCATGGATTCATCCACGGTGGATAAACCATGAATCACCACGCCGTCAGTGGGAATTTTTTCACCGGGTCGCACCAGCAAAATGTCATCAATGATGATGTCATCTATGCCGACGATGGTTTCTTTGTCGTCAGTGATGCGCGTGGCGGTTTGCGGTTGCAAGTCAACCAGTTGGCGTATCGCTTCACCTGCTTTGCCTTTGGCGCGTTCTTCCAGAAATCGCCCCAATAACACGAAGCTGATAATCGCCGCCGCCGCTTCAAAATACAAATGCCCGCTGCGTCTTAACAGCGAAGGCAAACTGTAGCCGTAAGCCGAACCAACACCTAAAGCAATCAATGAATCCATATTCGCCGTGCGTCGCTTGGCTAATCGCCACGCTTTCGCAAAAAATGGCCAACCCGCCCAAAACACCACAGGGCTGGTCAGGGCAAACTGCATCCAATGCAGCCAGCGCGTGGTCGGCATCGCCATACCGACGGCGACGACGGGAAAACTTAACACGCTCGACCAGATAAAACGCCGTTTAGCGAGAACAATACGTTGCTGTTCTTTGTCAATCAGGCTTTTGCGTTGCGATAAGGTGTCCATTGCGTAGGTTTTATAACCTAGACCTGCTACTTTTTCATCGACATCCGCTTTGGATAATTGCCCGTGTACGGTGAGCGTGGAGGTGCCGAAATTCACGCTGGCGTGCTTCACTCGCTCATCACGCTTGAGTACCATTTCAATCAGCAAGGCACACGATGCACAGCTCATGCCTTCTACAGCGAGATCAATTTCCTGCAACGTGCCATCGAATACTTTTTTATGCGCCGTATGGGAACTGCTCTGCCGTTGTGCAATATTGCCCAGCACGGCATCCAACAGAATAAAAAGGTTCTTTTTCGGCAAACCAGCGGGATCAAATTCAATAATCACACAGCCCAAGGCAACGACTGAACGCACTTTTTTTATTTCAGGGCGTTTTTTGAGAATGATTTCAAAAATGGTGCTGCGTTCAGTGTCGTTTTTTAACACAGGCGAAATAATTCTAATCCGTCTGTTTAATTGATGAACCAGCTGAAAATGGGTGGGGGTGAAAGTGTGTGTATCCATGACTGAACTCTTAAGGTGAGTTTTGTAGGTCGGGTTAGCCGATAGCTGTAACCCAACAATCTTGTCGCGTTGTGTCGGGTTACGCTATCGCTAACCCGACCTACACGGCTACGATGCCGTTATTTATATATGGCGTAATACGACTATCGCCTATTGCACCTTACGGGTTAGTTTCCACTCTGTACTGTCAAAAGCTTGAATAACAATTTCGCAACTAGAAAAATTATCTATATCTAATTCATTGCCATGTAAATCGTTAATCTCTTTAACAGCAATAAGTAAACAATTTATTGTTTGTTCTATCGATTCGGCAAATTGAAGTAATTGATGCCAACTCATTTTAAAGCCTGTGGTATCAGATCGAATTAATCCCTCAAATTCATCCATTGACAGGTTATCAGGAGCAATTCCTATACCTTGAAAGTCCAAAAAAGACCAAACCCAGTTGTTTTCGGGAAGTTGCTCAAGAAAGTTAATGAGTTGAACTCTACTTCCATCTTCTCTAAACATTTTCTTTATTTCAGTTTTCATCATGGCATCTCCAAAAATTTTGCGAGTCCATGTTGATCTGATTCACCAGTAGCCCGTAGATACTCTCTTAAAACGCAAGTCCGCTATTTGAAAAAGTCACAAAATAGCGTGTGAATTAACTTGGAGGGGCAAAGAATAAAATCTAGCCCCTTCAAAAGTTTTATTTGTTTTTAACATACCATAAATGGCGTGTAG
>JAURYI010000107.1 GCA_030654015.1 Methylococcales bacterium
GCACCGATACGGTCTAATTTGTTGATATAGATAACACGCGCAACTTTAGAGTCATTCGCATAACGCCAGTTGGTTTCTGATTGAGGCTCTACGCCGCCTGAACCACAGAAAACACCGATACCGCCGTCTAATACTTTTAATGAACGATATACTTCGATAGTGAAGTCAACGTGTCCTGGGGTGTCGATGATGTTAAAACGGTAATCTTTCCAGAAACAAGTTGTTGCCGCTGATTGAATGGTAATACCGCGCTCTTGCTCTTGTTCCATGAAGTCAGTGGTCGCAGCACCATCATGTACTTCACCGATTTTATGGATTTTTCCAGTGAGCTTTAAAATACGTTCAGTCGTGGTGGTTTTGCCCGCATCAACGTGTGCGAAAATACCGATGTTTCTATAATGAGCTAAATCTGTCATGTGTTTACTCTAAAGTTGGCATAAAAAACTGAGTTGGCGACCACCCTTGAGTATGCACTCAACAGGGTTCGGACTGGGGTATTGAGGGTATGCCAAACCTTACAGCCATGAACCTAAGACCGTAATGGTAAGGCAACTGAAGTCAGGTAGGTAGCTCAAAACCAAGTGAGGGGGCATCTTATAAGTCACCATCGCCGCCCACTCGCCAGTTGCGAAAGACGAGTATTTTAACCTAAAAATATGACAGAAATACAGGAAACCATTCATTTAACACATGAATTAGTATTAACCACCGTCGTTTTCCGTGTCGTGCAAGGTGGTTTTCAGGCGAACAATCAAACTGCGATAATCATCAGCGGCTAAGCTATCACTGACAATAACCAGATTTTTCCGCGTTTTGCTCTCGGTTTTAAGGTGTAAAAATATCGCCACCGTGCTGATCACAGTGGATGGTAAAACGGCTACCGAGACAAACTCGCCGCCTTCTGATAATTCCCAAGCGGCGGCTTCCGTGTGCTTAATGGTGTATTGCTGAGCATTTAACTGCCTAGACTGCACATAAAAATGGATGACAACCGCGACAAACACCCCGCATTTTATCAACACAGGCAAACTATTCAGCACACATGCTACTAACGCCAGCACATGAATAACCGCCATCAACCTCATCAGGCGTGTAGAGCGGGTGAGTTCCAATAATAACGGCGAATATTTTTTCAATGACATTGTGGACTTTTATAGGGTTGCGTGTACGATGCTCACAGCCCGTCTGTACAGGCGGATTCACCCACAAACTGGAGGTTTTTATGTTAGAAAAACAACAAGTAGCACCACTGTTTACATCACCGAACCAGAACGACGCACCGATTAGTTTGTCAGATTATGCGGGTAAAAAGAATGTCGTTCTGTATTTTTACCCCAAAGACGACACGCCTGGTTGCACCATCGAAGCCAACCAATTCACCCAATACGCTGAAGAATTCGTCGCACACGACACCGTTATTATCGGAGTCAGCAAAGATTCTTGTGCCAGTCATCGTGAATTTATTAATAAGTACGGCTTAAAATTAGAATTATTAGCCGATACCACAGGCGAACTGTGCGAATTGTATAACGTCTGGCGCGAGCGCGAAAAAGAAGGCGTTAAAAGCATGGCGGTTTTACGCTCCACCTTTATCATCGACAAACAAGGCATATTAGCCGATGTGGAATATGGCGTAGTGCCAGACGGTCATGCGTTGGCAGTGTTGGAAAAAATAAAAGCCTTATAATTTATGTCGCTTGGGCTGGCGATAGCCAGCCCAACACAATCCGCGACTGTGTTGGTTTTCTGTTGGGCTGCCAAAAAGCGGTAGCCCAACCTACTCAACCATTAGCAATAATCGACAACCTATCCGCTTCAATTCCCAGCAATAACTCCCCTTTCAACAAGCCGACTAATTCCCGTCCTGCCATTGCATATCGCCAGCCGTGCAGTAAGGGGCATTCCTCATCGCCGTTAAATAATAAGGCTTCTAGGTCTTTGCGTGAGGCTAGAATGGTGGGATTTAATTCGTTTTCTTCGGCGCGAATACGCACTAAAGCAGTCAGAATATCCAGTATCGCTTCTTGTTGCTGGGTCTTTTTCGCAGGGCGATCTTTCAGCGTGAGCGGTATCGGCGGGCGATTTTTGGCGGCTGTAATCAGTTGGCACAATTCTTTGCCGTAACGATGCACCGCGCGTTCATTGATACCGCGTACTGCGGCTAAGTCTGTGACGGTTTCAGGTTGCAGTTTGGCTAAATCAAACAGCAATTCATCACGCAACAGCCAGTTTTTCGGTCTGTCTTCAGCTTGTGCGGTTTTTTCACGCCACTCGGCGATGGTTTGAATAATGGATAACTGCTTGCCTGTCAGTTTATTTTGACCTTTGATGCGTAACCACGCTTTTTCTGGTTTGATTTGGTAATGGTCGGGATCGGTCAGTTCGGCAAAATCCTGTTTTAACCAGTCAATACGCCCTAATTCGGTCAGTTTCTGTGTCATGATTTGATAAATCTGACACAAATAAATCACGTCATCCGCCGCGTAGTCGATTTCATCGGCAGTTAATGGGCGTTTGCTCCAATCGGCGCGGGTGTGGGCTTTACTTAGATTAATATTGAGGAAACTGGACACCAGCATGGCATAACCGGGATTGTCTTGGAATCCTAACAGCGGCGCAGCAATTTGGGTATCAAAAATCGGTTCTGGCAGTTTGCCTGTGATTTGGAAAAAAATTTCTAAATCCTGACGGCAAGAATGCAACACTTTAACGATAGCAGGATTATAAATAGCTTCAAACAAGGTGCTTAAATCAGGCAAGGCAATCGGATCAACACAGGCAACCCAATCCAGCGTGGCAATTTGTAATAAACAGAACTTGGGATAATAGGTTTTTTCGCGCAAAAACTCAGTATCCAAAGCTATCCACGCCGCTTGTTGGATTTGTTCACACAGCGCGGGTAATTGGTCTGGTCGGTTAATGTACTGAATGGGAGTCATAGCGTTCCTTATGCTGATTAAAATAAGCGGAGTAAAACAGCTTTAGCTATTGAACTCATGATTACGCTAGTATATCTAAACCAGCCGATTCTGAATCGAATTCTTGTTCGCGACCTAACATCAGGCTGGTAAAATCAAACAGTTTGGTATCCGCTAATTGCGAAGGCGCGACATTTTTTAAGCTAGTAAAGATAGTTTCCAAGCGACCGGGGAATTGTTTATCCCACCCTTTCAACATCACTTTCATAGCTTGGCGTTGCAAATTGATTTGTGAACTGCACAGATTACAAGGAATAATCGGGAAATCTTTAAACGCCGCAAAACGTTCAATGTCTTTTTCACGGGTATATGCCAAAGGGCGAATAATGATATTTTTCTTATCGTCACTCAATAACTTAGGCGGCATGGCTTTCAGTTTGCCACCGTAAAATATATTCAAGAAAAACGTTTCGAGAATATCGTCACGATGATGCCCCAGAGCGATTTTAGTCACACCGTTGGCTTCGGCATAGCCATACAACGTGCCGCGCCGTAAACGTGAACACAGTCCGCAAGTGGTCTGCCCTTCGGGAATCACCCGCTTCACCACACTGTAAGTATCTTTTTCGATAATGTGATACGGCACACCCAACGATTCCAGATATTCAGGCAGAACGTGTTCAGGAAAATTCGGCTGTTTCTGGTCTAAGTTGACAGCGATGAGTTCAAAATCCACAGGCGCGGTTTTTTGTAAATTCATCAACACATCAAGCATCGTGTAAGAATCTTTACCGCCTGATAAACACACCATGACTTTATCGCCATCTTCTATCATGTTGTAATCGGCAATCGCATCACCCACTGTGTGGCGTAAACGTTTTTGGAGTTTGTTAAATTGGTAACGAGTTTTTTGCATGAGGATTGTAGGGTACGCTATGCGTACTAATGTTATTTGTGTGAGGTGAATAAAAGTGTAACTTATAAAAACGCGTGATGATTTTCATAATCACCAATAAAAACCCCCAGTGTCTCCACTAATCTAGCCAATGGGTGATTTTCATCTGCACCGCCTGCATCTAATAACGCATTCAAAATAATAACCGCTTTATCATAATCTTGTTCATTATGTAGCGGGTAAAGTGGAATACTTTCACACAGTGTTGTGTAATGATTAATAATATCGCTAGAAACAGGATTTAAGGTTTCCATTGGTCATACTCCTTGTGAGTCATAATCGAACTGCAAGGTGCAAAGACCATTATTCGCGATTGATGGGCTTCGTGCCTCAGCCCATCCTATTGCACTTTTACAGTCTCTGGAGCGTTGGAACGATTAAAATTTATTCATTGGTTTGTCGTAATTTTTTTCCTTTCTCTAATAGTTCAAACGCATAATTCATTATCTTTCTACATTCCTTTTTTCCTTCAATTGAAGTCTCAAATTCAGATTTATTCCCATTGATAATATCAACAGCATCCTCTATTACTCCCAGAATTACTAAACTTTTTCTGATATGTAGTTTTCCTTCCTCAATCATTTGATTATAAATTAAGTCTAACTCTTCCATTTTATCCATAAGATACAAAACACCATTATCACCTTGCTGTGTAAAGTAATGTCTTTTAATAAAATTTGGCGATAATACTTTGATAATTGAGTTCAGCTCATTATCAATATCAGAAAGAAAAATATGAATTACAGGCTCTGTTTTTGCGATATGAAAAACTATAATTTCCTTTCCATTGCATAACGCATAATAATACGCTTTAACATTGGGAAGAATTGCATAACTAAAGGCTTGTTCACGATGTTTTCCATCTAAAATATTTTCCTTAGGATGCTTTGCATCCAAAATCCACGAAATATTATCACCAACTTTTAACAAATAATCAGGCGTAATATT
Organism: Methylococcales bacterium; assembly: GCA_030654015.1. Lineage (GTDB taxonomy): Bacteria > Pseudomonadota > Gammaproteobacteria > Methylococcales > Methylomonadaceae > UBA4132. The sequence goes on from JAURYI010000107.1 coordinate 4,822, forward strand.
TATTTTCTGTTTTTGACTGCCTATATTTACATGAGCAAACAGACTTTTACTTCTAATAATTTTGTTTTCACCAAATACAGAATATCCTAATGCTTTTAAAAGTGGTGTTATCAGTTCTTCTCTAACTGAGTCTTCCTTAAAATCTGGGTCATTTAAAATTGAAAAATCAAATTCTTCAAAAAATAACATATTAATTAAACATCCATTAACTGTAATGCTCTACTAACACTACCATCTACAAATTGTGTTGCAAGGATTATAAAATTAATTATATTTTCTTCATCGAATTCTTTAAATAGCTCAGGCAATACTTCGCCTTTATTTATTGTAATTGATTGAAATGATAATGCAGTAACTTTTCCATGACTAAAACTACTTAATACTCTAAAAACAGGATAAAAAAGTTCTTTAGAACCAAGATAAGATAACATATCTTGAGTATTTACCTCTCTAGCACCTAAAGAAATCAACTGTTTTTTTCTGTCTTCATATAAACTAAGATTTTGTTCATTAACTTCCCTTAAATATTTTATATGTTGAATAGTATCGTTCAACTCAATAGATAAAGAGTTAATAACTGGGTCTTTATAAATGTATTCTATTTGTATGGCACATTCTAAAAGTGACCTCAACAAGATTGGCAAACTAAAATATGAGTTTGACTTAACGAGACAAAAAATTGATTGACTTAATTTAATAGCCTGTTCCGCTAATAGCAGTGCTGTTAAACAATGATGTTTTTTAGGAATAGACTGTATATCAGTTATATTTTTTTGACATATTTCAACAGTAGATTCAAATTTTTTAATACAAAGTATTAAATCCATTTGATTGATAATATCTTGTTCATTTGTATTTTTAAGCATAAAGCAATCTTCCTTTAGGCTCTGGAATATCTCGTCCTAATTCCGTAGCCATTTCTAACCATTCGTTAATAACTTGTTCAGCATTTTTAACCGCTTCTTGATAAGTTGCACCATCTGCCATGCAACCTGCTAATTCAGGTACTTCAACCAAATAGGCGTTATCGGTATCACTCCAATAAATAATCATTTCATATTTAATCATTAGTAATATCTCCTAGTTGATAACGAATTATTAATTCACGCACTTGTTTGACTTGATAAGGTTTTGCCATTCCGCCTTTAGGTTGTAAATTTAGGATTTCATTTACATCATGGCGGGTAAAAATATGATGGTCGCCGCGTATTCTGAGTTTAAATTGTAGTCGTTGTAATAATTGGCTTAACTCGTTAAAAGCAATATTATTATCAGAGCGACCATTTAGAACTTTAAATAATAGCTTGTCGTATTTTCCCATTAACCTACGCTTCCTTCCAAACTTAAACCCAATAACGCTTGTGCTTCTACCGCAAATGCCATCGGCAATTCTCTGAATACTTCTTTACAAAAACCATTGACTATCATGGACACGGCATCTTCTGCTGAAAGTCTGCGTTGTTGGCAGAAGCGCGTAGGCTGGGTAGAGCGATAGCGAAACCCAGCATTACCAAATTCTACTATGCGATTATAAAATTACTCATAGCTTTCTAAGCAATTTATCGTACACATTATGAGAGCCAATCCAGAACCAAACAATTTTATTATCTTTTATCACGCCAACTGCACGGTAATCAATATTAACTCTGACGGAGTAAATGGGTTTATTTGAATGAACGCGCTTAAACTGTAGGCTTGGATGGTAAGGGTCTTTTTTGAATTGCTGATAGGCTTCTTTTGCTTGCGCTTTAATCGTCTCAGGCAAAAGAACAAATAACGCTCTAAATTTTTCAGTGGTGCGTGAAATCACAAATTATCCAAATTTAAAATTTGGGTTTTACCTTGTTCATATTCACTTAATGCTTCATCGGCTAAGGCGGCTAGTTCATCTTCTGTTTCAGAAAAAAGGACATCCCATTTTTTTTCTGCTAACAGTTCATCAATAATCCATCTTGCTAATATATTTTGCTGGATTTCGGGCAATGTAGAGGCTTCTGAAAAGGCTTTTTCAAGTAATTGCGTCATGACAAAAATCCAGTTGTGTTGTTGGGTTGCCAAGATCGGCAACCCAAGCTACGAGAGAATTAGCCGTTATAACGTTGGAAAATCAGCGTGGCGTTGGTGCCGCCGAAACCAAAGCTATTGGACATGATGGTGTTGAGCGTGATGTTGTCTTGACGTTCGCGGACGATAGGGATACCTGCCGCGCCTTCGTCTAGTTGGGTGATGTTGGCTGAGGCACTGAGGAAATTTTCTTCCATCATTAGTAACGAATAAATCGCTTCATTGACACCTGCCGCGCCTAAGGCGTGACCTGTTAATGATTTGGTTGAGCTGACCCAAGGCACGTTACCTTCACCAAATACGGTACGCAAGGCTTGTAATTCTTTGGTGTCGCCCACTGGGGTGCTGGTGCCGTGTGCGTTGATGTAGTCGATTTTACCGTTCACAGTTGCCATTGCCTGCTGCATACAGCGTACCGCGCCTTCACCTGAGGGTTGTACCATGTCGTAGCCGTCAGACGTTGCGCCGTAACCTGTGAGTTCGGCGTAGATTTTCGCGCCACGAGCGAGTGCGTGTTCCAGTTCTTCGATGACTAATACACCGCCGCCGCCTGAAATCACAAAACCGTCGCGGGTTTCATCATAAGCTCTGGAGGCTGTGGTGGGGGTGTCGTTGTATTTGGATGACATTGCACCCATTGCATCAAACAATACCGACAGTGACCAATGTTCTTCTTCGCCGCCACCTGCAAATACTACGTCTTGCTTACCCATTTGTATGAGTTCCATTGCATGACCGATACAGTGCGCACTGGTCGCGCAAGCCGAGGTAATGGAATAATTCACGCCTTTAATTTTAAACGGGGTGGCTAGACACGCGGTGTTGGTGCTGGACATGGTGCGCGGCACCATGTAAGGCCCGACTTTTTTAACGCCTTTAGAGCGCAAAATATCTGCCGCTTCAACGATGTTTGAGGTGGAAGGCCCGCCTGAACCCATCACCAAACCCGTTCTGAAATTAGAAATATCAGCTTCCGCTAAACCAGAATCGTCAATGGCTTGCTGCATAGCGATGTAATTGAACGCCGCGCCATCACCCATAAAGCGTTTGATTTTACGGTCGATAAAGCTATCTAAATCAATATTGATTGCGCCACGCACCTGACTGCGAAAGCCTAATTCAGCATAATCTTCGGCAAAACTGATGCCTGAGCGACCTTGTTTTAAGGCATCAACCACTTCATCGCGATTATTGCCTATGCTAGAAACAATGCCTAAACCTGTTACTACCACTCTTTTCATGGTTGAGTCCTCAAAAATCGGCTGTAGATGTAAATAAACCCACGCGCAAATCCGTTGCTTCGTAAATCACTTTGCCATCGACTTCCATCGTAGCATCGGCAATACCCATGACCAGTTTGCGCATGATGAGACGTTTTAAATTGACGCGGTAGGTGACTTTTTTCGCAGTAGGTAACACTTGCCCAGTAAATTTAACTTCACCGACACCTAATGCGCGACCTTTACCCGGCCCACCCATCCAGCACAAATAAAAACCGACTAATTGCCACATGGCATCCAAGCCCAGACAACCTGGCATGACAGGATCGCCCTGAAAATGACAGTCAAAAAACCATAAATCGGGGTTAATATCCAATTCAGCAATAATTTCACCCTTACCATAAGTACCGCCTTCATCGGTAATCAAGGTAATTCTATCCATCATTAGCATATTGGGTAGCGGTAACTGCGCGTTTTTCGGCCCGTATAGTTCCCCTCTACCAGACTTTAATAACTCTTCGCGCGTAAAACTATGCTGCTTCTCCATACTCGTCTCTGACCCTTAGTCATTATTCTTATTATTGAATTGAGTATTATCTTACAGACACTGAAAAAAATCAGCTCAATTTTTAGCCCGATTGTACATTGGGCAGTAAATTTTTTATTTTCAGGGTGTTCTGTTGCAGACGTTGTGAATAAATCATGGCGTAGGACAGCACGGAAGTCACATATTTTCTGGTTTCTTTGAAGGGAATGGTTTCTATCCATATATCGGCAGGCATCCATTGTCCGCTGGGCAACCATTTATCGACGCGATTCGGCCCTGCGTTATAAGCGGCGGCGGCCAAGGCAAAGTTACCGTTAAAGCGATTCAGCATTTGTTTATAGTAGAACGTGCCGTATTTTATATTGGTATCAGGCTCAAACAAACTACTGGCACTTTGCCACGGTTCATTGAGTTTACGCGCAATTTGTCGTCCTGTTTCGGGCATGATTTGCATTAAACCACGCGCACCAACAGGCGATTCAGCGTTTTTATCCAGCATACTTTCCTGACGCATCAAACCAAATACCAGCGCAGGATCAAGCTGTTGTAAATTGGCATTACTCTGCACTTGGCTGGTGTAGGTGACAGGAAAACGCAATGCTAAATCGTCCCAATAATCCGCCTGTACCAGTGTGATAATGGCTATTTGATCCCATTGCCAGCTTTGCGCTAATTTAGCGGCTATTAATAAGCGTTCTTTGGATAATTTTTTAGTGGCGAATGACCATTGGCGTTTGGCTTCCAGATCACGATGCAAAAAATTCAGTTCCTGCGCGACTTTAAAATCAGCTTCATCACCTAAGGCGGTTAATTCATTACCCGTTAATAATACGGGTTTATCGGTTGCCTGATAGGGTTGATTCACTATATCGGCTGCCAGAAAACCATAAAAACTGCGGTCTAGTGCTAATTTATTGAACAATATCTGTGCGTTGACGGTATCGCCTGTTTCTGCCAAGGCGCGGGCTTTCCAATATTGCCATTTGGGTAATTGTTGCTCTGTGGCAGTCAAACCTGCCAACGCGCTACTGACGTGCTGCCAGTTTTGTTCCAGCAACGCGGCGCGGATTTTCCATTCTCTGACTTCTTCATCGGCGTTTAATACCAGATTGAATCGCTCATAAGCGCGAAAATCCCGATTCCGCGCCAGTGCCAGCGCAAGCCCGCGCTCTACTTGTTGCGCGGCTTCATGGTCTGGATTAACTACAGTTTTATTGTTATCCCACAGTGCAAGCGCACCATCCAGATTTGATTTTGCCATTCTCAGCACACCGTGAGCGAATAATCGCCCCATTGCCGGTTGCCAGAAACTACTGTTTTGTATTAACGCAGGATTTTTATGTACCTGTAACCACACATCGGCAACGCTTTGATCGACTTTAGACATTAAGCGTTGAATGCTGGTTGCCAATGCCACATCGTCTTTTTTCAACGCCAATTCAAAACGTTGCCAGATAAGTTCAGGAGTCATCACAGGTGATGCCAATAATGCCGATAACAGCGCGTCACATTCACGCGGCAAGCTCTCACCCGTCGCCCACAAGCGTTTAGCTTCATTCAATGCGGGTGTGGCCGCGCCAGCCTGATAATTAGCCCACTGGAACTGACACGCCAACGCGGTGTTATCGCTGGGCTGGTAGTTTTGCAAAAACTCATTCCAGCGTTGTTGACCCGCAAGGTAATTCAGCCACTTGGCACGGAGCAACTGCGCGTATCGGCTGTCTTTATAATTGGCTAAAAATACGGTGATTTTGTCGGTGTCGGGCAAATGATTACTCAGCCACTGATACTGTAAATACGGATACAGCGGATAATCAAGCAAGCCCGTAGACAACTGTAAAAACCCAGCTTCATTACCCTGAGTCACCGCCTGTTCTGCCTGTAAAAAATCACTGCGCTGCTGTTCCAGCGTATTGCTCAGCACTGTACAGGGTAAAAAAATCAAGCTGATTAACAATGACTTAGCGACTTGGTTAATGTTCATAATGGGGTAATGAATGGGGGGTTTTGAAAAATGTTAATACTACGCTATCTCATCGGATAACAACAACCCTGCCCGACTACGCACGGTAACGGGCAGGATTTTTTGAATAGACAGCAGTGTCCCTTTGATGTTCCACGCAGACTAGGTTTTTATGCGTTACTACTGGCTTCTTCGGGTTTTTCACGCAGTTCATGCAGATACAGCGTTGCGCCAATGACAGCAGCGGGCGCGATAATAATGTTTAACACGGGCAGCGTTAAACCCAGCATGGTGAGTCCGCCAAAACTGAGCGCACCTAAACGCACACTTTTCAGCAGTTCTTTCTGCTCGGCGAACAATAAGCCTTCATTTTCTAAAGGATACGCCATGTATTCCATTGCCAGACACCACGCGCCGAATATCGCCAGCACAAACGAAGCAATGACGTTAATCACAGGAATAAAGAACAACACCAGTAACGGCAATATCCGTGTGATGATGTACAACACCCGTTTTGATTCCGCAATCAGCACTTGCGAGAGTGGTTGCTCAACCACTTGCGCTTGACCGCTGATGAGTGACTGCGTTCTAGCCGCAAGCAGCCCATAAAACGGCGAAGCAATCAGATTGGCCAAGACGGTGAAACTGAAAAAACTCAGTACAAAAAAGCTGATAAAAAACAGCGGCCATAATATCCAGTTCAACCAGTGCAGCCAGTCTGGAATCGCTTGGGTAATCAGCTCATCGACATAGTAATAACCCAGTGCCAACACCACGCTATACAGCACGATATTAATCAGTATCGGGATGATAATAAAGGTGCGTAGCCTGGGATGACTTAATAGCTTCATCCCTCTCAACAAAAAACCAACTGCAATCAGCGGATTATTGGCTTTTTTCAGCAATATCATTTCAGCCCCCTTACCCCTTGTCCTGTGGCTGGATTTAATACTACGCCCCGTTCGGTGACTATCGCAGTAATCAGTTCTACAGGCGTAACATCAAACACAGGATTCCACGCACTGACTCCTGAGTCTTCTTCCAGATAGCAATCGGGCAATAATTCACGCGGATTGCGTTCTTCGATTTTGATTTGATCACCTTGGTTGATACCCCAATCTATGGTACTCATGGGCGCGACTACCATCAATTTCACACCGTGTTCTTTGGCTAATACAGCTAAAGAATAAGTGCCGATTTTATTAGCCACATCACCATTGGCAGTAATGCGATCCGCACCGACCACCACCCACTCAACCGCGCCCGTTTTCATCAGCCACGCGGCGGCAGAATCGGCTATCAGCGTCACAGGAATACCTTCTTGAGACAACTCCCATGCGGTCAGGCGTGTGCCTTGCAACCACGGACGGGTTTCATCGGCAAAAACATTCAGCGGCTGACGGCGATACGCGCTACGAATCACGCCCAGAGCCGTACCGTAACCGCCTGTTGCCAACGCGCCCGTGTTGCAATGCGTTAATACGCCTTTCGCACCTGCCAATAAATCCGCACCCAATTCGCCCATTTTATGATTGGCAGCAATATCTTCGGCGTGAATTTTTTCCGCACAGGCTAAAATGCCCGCTAATGGATTGGTCAATTGCTGACCCAAGGTCGCTTTCATTTGATCCAATGCCCAAAATAAATTCACGGCGGTGGGACGAGATCTTGCCAATAATTCAATATCGGCAACCACTTTTTGCCGCCAGTGATTGGACTGCGCATAATGTTTGCGTACTGATAACACCACACCGTAAGCGGCGGCAATACCGATAGCAGGCGCACCGCGCACGCGCATACTGGTAATGGCGTTGGCGACATCGGTCGCATCTTTGCAATCATCATAGACAATGTGTTCAGGCAATCGACGCTGATCCAATATTTTCAGCGCGTCCCCCGTCCACTGCAAGGCTTGTACTGTTTCTTTCTGTTGTTTTGTCATTGTTTATCTAAACCTATTACTAAAAAGTTATAATCATTGCAACTCACCACAGGAACTCACCATGATAGTTGATACACTCATACACGCTGGCTGGATTATAACCGTAGAACCGCCATTCGATACAGTCAAAGACCACAGCTTAGTCATTCATGACGGCAGAATTATTGATTTACTGCCGACCAGACAGGCGAAGCAATGTTATCAAGGCACAGTGGTGGAAAACCTGCAAAATCATGTGTTATTACCCGGCTTGATTAACAGCCACACCCACGCCGCCATGAGTTTAATGCGCGGTATTGCCGACGATTTACCGTTAATGGACTGGCTGCAAAATCATATCTGGCCGCTGGAACACCAATGGATGAGTGAAGCATTTGTTAAAGACGGTACCGATTTAGCCATTGCCGAAATGCTGCGCGGCGGCACAACCTGCTTTAACGATATGTATTTTTTCCCGAACATCGCCGCACAACAAGCACAACAGGCGGGCATCCGCGCCACCTTAGGCTTGATTGTCATAGATTTTCCCACCGTCTGGGCAAAAGACAGCGATGAGTATCTCAGCAAAGGCTTAACCCTGACTGAACAACTGCGTGATACTGAGTTATGCAATACGGCGTTTGCACCCCACGCGCCCTACACCGTATCAGATGCACCACTACAAAAAATCGCCGCTTATGCGCAAGAACTAAAACGCCCTGTACATATTCATATCCACGAAACCGCACATGAAATTGACCAAGCAGTAGAACAAACAGGCAAACGTCCGTTACAACGCTTGCAGGAATTAGGATTGGTTAATTCTCTGTTAGTTGCCGTTCATGCCACGCAATTAACCGATGCAGAGATTAGTTTATTAGCCGACGCAGGCGCAACTATCGTACATTGCCCCGAATCCAATTTAAAACTGGCAAGTGGTTTTTGCCCTGTCGCAAAGTGTTTGGATGCAGGGGTCAATGTCGCCTTAGGCACGGATGGCGCGGCGAGTAATAACGATTTAGATATGTTTGGCGAAATGCGCACCGCCGCATTAATCGGCAAAGCAGTGGCGAACGATGCCAGCGCAGTGTCCGCAATGACCGCGTTACGCATGGCAACCATTAACGGCGCGAAAGCCTTGGGCTTGGCAGATGAAACAGGTTCACTGCGTATCGGTAAAGCCGCCGATGTCATTGCCGTTGATTTAAGCCAATTGGAAACCCAACCCTTATACTGTCCCGTCTCGCAACTTGTCTACGCGGCAAGTCGTCAGCAAGTCACCGATGTCTGGGTGGCAGGACGACGCTTATTGCACAACCGCCAATTAACGACGCTTAATCTAGCGGAACTACAGGAAAAAATCGCGGTGTGGCAACAGCGATTAGCGGAAAAATAACGTTTACCTGTTGCGGGTTTACCCCCATAATTTACCCATCTTAGTCTCCTGCACAAGCGTAAGACCTGCGAGGTTTTAAAAACCTCGCAGGTCTCAGTCACCGCGTTTTAATGACAGTGAGACCAATACCCATTCAAAAACCACAGAGGATTTCCCTAATGAGTAACACCAAACATTGCCGTTTATTAATTCTGGGTTCAGGCCCTGCGGGTTACACCGCCGCCATCTATGCCGCGCGTGCCAATCTTAATCCTGTGATGATTACAGGAATGCAGCAAGGCGGACAATTGACCACCACCACCGAAGTGGATAACTGGCCGGGTGATGTCGAAGGCTTACAAGGCCCTGATTTAATGGAAAGAATGCGCTTACACGCCGAGCGTTTTAATACCGAAATTATTTTCGACCACATTCACACTACTGATTTATCCAAACGTCCGTTTATGTTGACAGGCGATTCAGGTACTTATACTTGTGACGCGCTGATTATTGCCACAGGTGCATCGGCACGTTATTTAGGTCTGGATTCTGAAGAAGCCTTCAAAGGCAAAGGCGTATCGGCGTGTGCCACCTGTGACGGATTTTTCTATCGTAATAAACCTGTCGCGGTGATTGGCGGCGGTAATACGGCGGTGGAAGAAGCCTTGTATTTAGCCAATATCGCCTCCACTGTCACTGTAGTACATCGCCGCGATAAATTCCGTTCTGAGAAAATCCTGTCTGACAAACTGATTGAAAAATCCAAAACAGGCAACGTGATTATTGAATGGAACGCTGAACTTGATGAAGTGCTGGGTGACGACATGGGCGTAACTGGTTTGCGCATTAAAAATGCCCAAGACGGTACAACCAAAGACCTTGAAGCGCACGGCGTATTTATTGCCATCGGTCACACGCCTAACACTTCAATTTTTGAAGGTCAGTTAGACATGGATCACGGCTATATTAAAGTAAAAAGCGGTATTACTGGCAATGCAACATCTACCAGCGTAGTGGGTGTATTCGCCGCTGGTGACGTGATGGATTCCGTGTATAAACAAGCCATTACCTCAGCAGGTGCAGGTTGTATGGCGGCGTTGGATGCGGAAAAGTTTTTGGATGAATTGGTTTAATACCTAATTTTTACATAGTACGATTAATTTATAATTGAGATTAATATGCTAAAACTTAAGCTATCAAGCCTCTTTTTAATTTTTATTTTCAGCACCTCAATTCATGCTGAATCTAAATCTAATAGAGTTGATATGAACTGCCTAAAGCGTTCTAACGGAAAATGCGAATCTGTTAATGATGTGATAATTAATAGTGCCGTTGATACTTTGTTAAAAATACCTGAAACTGCCGTCTCCATGTTATTTAATAATAATGGAGCATCGGATACACACCAAGGTGAACGTGTTCAAGGTAAAAGTTTGCAGGAATGTATGAATGGCAAAAAAACAATCGACAATGAAACTATCCGTTGTCATAACGGCTATTTAAAGTAACAGCTGATATTTTCTCGTTCTCACACCGTGAGTGGGAACGAGAATGCTCCTATTAAAAAACCATGCAACTAACCCTTCTCGACCCCGATAATCCGACACAAGCATTCCCGCCGCTCTATCTGGCATTGCGTGAACCAGATGGTTTGTTAGCGGTAGGCGGTTGCTTGTCAACGGAACGCTTGCTTAATGCTTATCAGCGCGGCATTTTTCCTTGGTACAATCCTGACGAACCGATTTTATGGTGGTCGCCTGATCCGCGTTTGGTATTATTTCCCGATAAACTCATCGTCTCGCGCAGTCTGGCTAAAACGGTGCGTAAAAATATTTTTACCGTTACGTTTGATAACGCCTTTGAACAAGTGATTGCCGCCTGTGCCGAGCCGCGCAAAGACAGCGAAGGAACGTGGATAACCAGCGACATCAACCAAGCGTATATTAATTTACATCATCAAGGCTACGCGCATTCGGTGGAAGTGTGGTCTGATAATGAATTAGTCGGCGGTTTGTATGGCGTGGCATTGGGGCAGGTATTTTTTGGTGAATCCATGTTTCACACTAAAACCGATGCCTCCAAGGTTGCCTTTGTCAGTTTGGTTGGGCAACTGAAAAACTGGGGTTATCAACTCATTGATTGTCAGGTACATACCCGTCATTTAGAGAGCTTGGGTGCAGAAGAAATTAACCGTCGTACATTTGTACGACTCCTCAAGCAATACTGTCCCCTCCCCGTTTCCCCGATTGCGTGGCAGTGATGATGATTTCTATACCGCTGGTTTTAACCCAGCCTCATCCTTGCAGCTATCTTGACGATGAACAGAGTCAATCGGTATTTGTGCATCCTTCTTATCCGCTCACTACCTCGATTTATACCCAGCTGATTGAGCAGGGCTTTCGGCGTAGCGGTAATGAAGTGTATGTACCGCACTGCCCGCAATGCACCGCGTGTATTCCTGCCAGATTAGCGGTTCAACAATTCACACCCAACCGCAGCCAACAACGCTGTTGGCGTAACAACAGCCGCACGACTGCTGTTATCAAACCTGCTGTATTTGAACAGGCGCATTACGATTTGTATGTCCGTTACCAACAAACGCGCCATACAGGCGGCAGTATGGCGGAGTCCAGCCCTGACGATTACATTGAGTTTCTTGGTAGTTCGTGGTGTGACACGGTGTTTGTTGAATTTTCCATTGATAATGAACTGGCGGGTGTGGCTATTGTCGATCAACTGAATAACGCTTTATCAGCCGTTTACACTTTTTTTGACCCCAAATTTTCCAGTTACAGCTTGGGCGTGTATGCGGTGTTGTGGCAAATTGACTATGCTAAACAACAACGCAAAGACTTTTTATATCTGGGTTTTTGGATTCAGGCGTGTCAGAAAATGGCGTATAAAAGTAATTATCAACCCTTGCAGATATTGCGTGATAAGCAATGGATTGAGCTGTAGTGATTACAAAACCGTTCACACTGAGCCTGTCGAAGTGTGAATGTGGTTCGACAAGCTCACCACGAACGGTATCATTTTATTGTGCGTTAGCTTCATAACGTCTCTACACTTATTTCGCGCTTTCCAATTCCACAATCAACTGCTCTATTTCTTTATTATTGGGCAGTGCCTCAGCCGCTTTGCGGGCATAAAGCAATGCCATTTTATTATCGCCTGCCTCGCGGTGCATGGAAATTAACGCGCTGAGTAGTTGCAGGTTATTGGGTTGCCGCTTATCGGCGGCTTTTAACAGCGTCAAGGCTTTATGTTGCTTACCCGCTGAATTCAGGGCGATAGCGTACACATAGACATAACGTACTTCATCGGGTGCGAGCTTGGTGGCTTTGGCAAATTGTTTGAGTGCCGCCGTTTTATCGCCCTTGCGTACTAACAGCAAACCCAGCGCATGATGTAAATCTGCGGCTTCGGGAAGTAACGCCAAGCCTTGGCGTAACTGTTTTTCGCCGTCATCATCCCGCTGTTGTTGACGATAAGCATCGGCGAGATTGATATACGCACCCACAAAACGCGGATCCAGCGTCAGAGCGCGTTGATAAGCGGTAATCGCTTCGTCAATCTTGCCCTGCCGCAAATACATATTACCCAGATTACTGTTTTCTGCCGGCCAATCGGCATTGAGCTTCATTGCTTCCATGTATTCCTGCATCGCTTTATTACGACTTTCAATCCTGTCGGCGGCAAGTTGGTCGTCGGGTATATCGGCAAGCACCCGCGCGGCTTCAATGCGCACCCCGCGCACCGCATCATCCAGCAACGGCGACGCGGACAAACTGCGATTAATAGCATCAACGGATTCAATCAGCCCCAGCCCTGCAATGCGCACCGACGGGTCGGTATCCTGTAATTGTTGCCGTGCAAAAATGAGCAGTTCTGGATTCATCATCGGCTTAATCAGCGTAACGGCAGTGGCGCGGACTATGGCAGGCGTGGCGGAATCTTGCGCAAGTTCAAGCAGTGACGGTAAGGCTTTAATGCCGTCAGTGACCCCAGCGTGCAAGGTCGTGCCGTAATGCGGACGCTCACGCCAGCCGTTGCCATACCAGTTATCCATCGCGCCAGCTGCCCATTCGGGTTTTTGTTTTGTATGGCATTGCGTACAGGCATTCGGACTGCCTAGCGTTTGTGATAAATCAGGGCGCGGCACACGGAAACTGTGATCGTGTCGTCCGTCATTCCCCATATAGGTCTGCTCAGGTGCATGGCAATCCATACACGCCGCGCCTTTGGAATCGGCTTTGTGCTTGTGGTGTTTTTCGGTATCAAACTTTTCGGCACTATGGCAGCGGGTACACAGCGCGTTACCTTCGGCGCGGAGTTTCAGTGTGTGCGGTTCGTGGCAATCCATGCAGGTTACGCCTTGCTGAAACATTTTGCTCTGGCGAAATGAACCCCAAGTGTAATCTTCATCACGCTGTTGCCCATCGGCATGATAGGTCGGTTGCGTCAACAATGACGGGCGATGCGTATCTTCCAACGGCATACTGGGCGGACTGTTTTCAACCAGCGGCAAACGGCGTGCATGACACGCCCAGCAAGTATTCATCAGCGAGTCGTCAGCCAATTGGTCACGGTGCGCGATGCCATCATGATTATCGGCAAACTGCCACGCGGTGTTCCAGTTGCTTTGCAGCTTGGTGGTAAAGCCTTTATCGTCGGAATACAGCGGCTGGGCGTGTTCTGCCCATTTAAGATGCTTGGATGCCGCACCGTGACAGGATTCACAGGCGACATTGATGTCACTAAAGGTGGTTTTATAGCTGTCGGTTGCCGCGTCGTAGCCTTTTTGCAAATGGGTGGAATGGCATTCGGCGCATTCCATATTCCAGTTCTGATAGCGTTTCGTCCAATGTAGTTGGTCGTTGTGATTGATTTTTTCATTAGGATATAAATGAAACCACTTCTGTCCGCCGTCGGCTTTGGGGCGGCTGTCCCACGCAATGCTGAGGGCTTGATAACGCCCACTGTCAAATTCAATTAAATATTGTTGTAACGGGGTTACGCCGAAGGTGTATTTAACGGTGTAATCGGTCAACTTGCCGTCTTTGCCATCGGTGCGCACCATGAATTTACCGTCGCGCTTAAAAAATGTCGAGACGATACCGTGATAGTTGAACTTGGCATTATTAAAATTACCCAGTACGGTTTGCTCATTGACTTCCTGCATTGCCAATTGGTGGTGCGATCCCTGCCACGCCTGAAATTCAGCCTGATGACAGTTTTTGCAACTTGCCGCGCCGACATAACTCGCTGGTTCAACGTTCGCCATAACAGGTGACGTTGATACGACTGGCGTAACAGCTGGTTTTTCCACGCTAACCTCAACCGTAGCAGGTGGCTTAGTATCGGCTAGATAAATATAAATACCCGCCATAACTAACACCGACAGGCAGGCAGCAAGCAGCAAAAACGACCAGCGTTTAATGACTGATTGCTTCTTCGTGGGCAGATTTAAACGAGATTTAAATGGTGGTTGCTTGGGCATTTTGCGGCGGGTCATTGTGAATCCGTTGAAGGTTTGATTAAATCTATCAAGTGCGTAGCTTGGATTGCAGCTCTATCGCAACCCAACGTAAATCGAAATAGTCGGGTTGCCAAAAAGATGGCTACCCAACCTACAAGACTAAGGATTATTATCTGCTTAACAATAAGCCGTTTTACTTCACTTCTTTAGTAAATGTACACCGTTGTTTTATCAGCGGGGCTTCGGCTTTAGTACCGATCCCCTGAGCAATCAACGCAACCACTCTATCATCAGTATCATAACCGACATGAGCCGCCATTGGATTGGCCAAATCAGCCAACCCGAAAGCATCCATGACTTTGGCGACATTGATATTAACATTGGTGATGTTGGCACACAGTCTGGAATCAATGTATTTTTCCGCAAATTCCGCAGGTATGGCATAACTTAACAAATCATTGGGGTCGCTAAAAGCAACAATGTCGGTTTCACTGAACATACGCTTTTTATAATTTGCCCCGTTAGCTTCGCAATAACTGGCATCTTGTCCAGCCACTTCAGGCGGCTTGCGTCCTAATTGCAACATAGGCAGTTGGTTGGATAACATATAAATAGGAATGCGCTTGTTTTGCAGAGCTGCAATTGATTTGCTGGTCATCTTGATTTTTTTATTACCAGCGGTGTATTTTTCAGGATTTGCCAGCATTCCAACAAGCCGATCCAAACCATCAGTGATAATGCGACTGCCTAAACTGTGAGAAATAAATACATAATTATCTCTGTTGATATATTCAATCGCCTCATCATTCAAACCACTGCACATTTGTTTGCCGCTTTTGGGCAGATGCTGAAAATCCCCCGTTGTCATCCAGCAGATTGACTGCGCAAATGCCATTAAAATAGGGATTCTGCTTTCTCCGCCATAAATAACAGGATCCGCTCCTGCATCATTACTGAATTTCTTCAATAGCTCGTTGATTTTAGCACGGCGAAAACCATAGTCGCCTGAAGTATCAAATGCCAGCATTTTCTTTTCTGCGCGGGTAATTTCCGACCACGTTAATTCATAAAACGTCAATTCTTGTCCGTTTTGCTCATTGAGTAAATGCGTGACCCGCAAGTTGCCAAGATTTTTATCAGGCAGCAAAGGCGCGACCAGTTCAATATTTTTCTGCTCTGCTGAACGCGCGTTCAAGTTTAAATTTTTGGCTAATTTTTCTAAAAATTCAGTGGTGTAACCGGGTATATGATCGCCGACACCATGCACAAACAAAACTTTAGTGTGTTTATTCTTCTCAGCTATATTGGCTTCAATCCCTTTAAATGGCTGTCCCCACACCTTGCATTGTCGCGTATCTTCATTTTCGGATTTTTCCAGAAAAGCCTCCATCGCGCCTTTACCGAGACTGGTGCAACCTGACAACAGCAAGGCGATAGACAGTGATGACAATAGACATTTGGTTTTAGTATGCTTATTCATAGTTTTTATTCCAATATGTTATGTGTAGATTTTTCATTAACTGCTCGAATGCCTTGAGAAAAATCGGGCGACTTATCAAGTGTCTGAGCGACTGCATTAATATGTGCCTGTTGTTGCAACTGTTGAAACGGAATGTGTGTATTTAAGCCGCCCGATTCATAAATATACTCAGGTAAATAACCGCTCAACAGGATTTTCCACGAAAACGGCAAATGGGTTGAATTAACGCGGGTATTCAACCAGATAGCGGTGGTGCAATTATCCAGCAGGGTATTATAAAACGCTGGTTTTTGATGCAGCTCATTGATTTGTCGAATATATTCCAGAAATAAACGACGCATATTTTCTTTAGGCGGATGTAGCCGATATAGATACACCTCTTCAATCGGGTCTTTGCGGTAATTGGTACGCAAACGAATCACATCCCGTTCATCGGCGACAATATAAGTCAGTTCATATTGGCGGAAAAAGCCTTTAATGGTCGAATAGCCTTCACCCAGTTCCTTGCGGGCTTCGATGGAGACGGCGAGATGATGATTATCACCAAAATCAAAACTCAAGATGGTATGGGCAATCGCAGGCCCCATCCAATACACGGCAAATAAATCAAGCCCTTCTAGTTTATTGACATCAAAGGTTTTATCGTAATAAGCGGGGGTGTAGTCGAATTCACTGCGGTAATCCATGTTGCGGATATGATGGACAGTGACCAAATCCCCATCAATTGTCGCATAAGGCAGTGAGGCAAGATCCGCTTGCCATTGCCGCTGATTTGAGGGCTGAACCATCAAGCACCAACCACAAACAATCCCGATAAATACTATTGTATAAGCGATTAAAAACCGCTTGCGCCATTGATTAAAACCCAAGCTGATTAACGTTGCCACGCCAAACAAGCCCATGATTGACGCTATCGTGGTCTGCACGCTACCTGTATGGGAATCACCGAAATAAATAGCTGACACCGCCCAGAACGTTGTGACTATCAGCATCAATCCCAGTAATATCCACTTGATAAAGTTCAACATAAAGAGACAAAAATAGAGTAGCAAGTGTGTGTTGTTAATGCAGGAAAAAAGACAGCCTGGATAACGTCATTAGAACACCGAAGCGTTGATGCTCTCAGAAATTTCAAATTTCATGCGAGCTATTGATTTAAACAACTAGTACACCGTCAGTTTAGATAGACGAGTAACATTACCAGACCTGCGAGGTTTTTAAAACCTCGCAGGTCTTTTCGCACTAGAACGGTCTTAAAGTAAACGGAACAGCATCAGTGACTTTCTCACCGGGTTTGCGATTAGCGACTTGTACAAACTGCTTCGCCCACATATCCATAATACCCTTAGCCGGACCATACCACGTCAGACGAGTTACATCGAGTGGGCCAATATCCTGCATATTACGATCTGCAAACGTTGCTACTATCTTGTTGGTTTTCATATCGCGCAGACGACCTTCAAATGCCGCTCTGCGTTGATTGACCACACCTGCTGCCGTACCTGTACCAGGAGGGCCTGCCCAACTCAATGCGTGTAATACAGGCATTGATGGATCAATTTCCACCAAGGCAAGTTCTAAACGTAAAGTACCGCGTTTATTGCCTGTAGGCGTGTCAATAACTTGAAAGCGATGCTCAGGATCTATATTGAACTGTTTAACCACTTCATCATGGAAGTACGCCGCAAGCTCAGCAATATCGTTTTGGACATTACCTGCCCAACTGGCGGAACTCATATCATGCAGCCAATCCATTTTCATCATGTATTGAGTATTGACAGGCGCAACAATTATTTGCGTGTAATTATCTTTGTTGAATTTGGGATCAATCCATACTTTCTGAAACGGTAAATACGCTATTTTAGTTTGTCGCTCAGGTTGCGCAATAAATCCCGCATCAGGTGCAGGTTCAACCGCCGTAGCTTTTACATCATTACTGACCGACTGAATGGATGAACATCCAGAAAGCGCGGTTACTACACATAACAACAATGCCGCGTGAACGGAATATTGTTTTATTTTTTGTTGCGTCATATTCACTAATTACTCCTAAAGGTTAAAAGAACGATTTATTATTTTTTATTTTGTAACTGCTGTCTACTGTTATTCAGTTAAGCAGCAGTGACTGCTTTTTGGGTTTGAAAACATCAACGTTACGGCAAAATACACGCCCTAATCAGGTCAGTTAATTTAGTTATGACGAGTAACGCGACTGGACCTGCAAGGTTTTAAAAACCTCGCAGGTCTTTATAAAATTGACGACTAGCGACAGCCTTGATTTCTTGCCGTTCTAACACAGGTAGTCCCGCCCGGCCCTTGAGCGACACCTTTGCCATTTTTAGTGTACGCCTCTCCACCGCGACTGGTTTGAGTGTGTGCTACACCGTTCGGGTTCGTTTGCGTTACGGCAGCATTACCTGTATTGGCATTGTAACGACCTGTAGTCGTAGTGGCATTCGCACCATCAGCGCAAACAGTCTGACCGCGTGCATTTTTCACACAGCCTCCTGCGTAAACGCTTGAGGTAAAAAACAGACACGCTGCTATTAATAAAATTTTCATGATAACTACCCCTATTTTTTAGTTCCCACGCACCGCGCAGGGTTTCATTTTCACCGCACTGCACGGTGTATTACTCAACCTGACACGTTGAGACGGCATTCCCACGACGCGCGTAGGAACGATTTAGGTCTGGGGGCAAAAATCTGCCCACCGTACACAAGCTATTTCTGGAAAGGAAATACCCGTTTCCAGTCTTTCTTCATATCCACCACTGTCCAGCCTTTCTGCCCTGCTTCATCCAGTGCTTTATCAAGCCTGCCGACAGTAGATTCACGGTCATAAGCAAATTCACGTTCAGCATCGGTGTGATGCACGATTAGTGCGAAATGCGGACGATTCGTAGCAGTTGCCCACTCCAGCATTTGTAAATCACCATCAGAATTACCAAAAGCGGCAATCGGTCTACGCCCGATGAATTTTTGAATGCTGACAGGTTTGCCGTCTTTATCATCAATAAAATCCATTTCAGGTAAACGCATTAACGTAGGTTTACCCTCAACCAGTTCAAATTTAGTTTTAACACTGCTACCGATAACCTGCTCAGGCGGAATACCATAAACTTTTTCCGTCCACGGACGCATAAACTCAACCCCGCCACCAGAGACGATATAAGTCTTGAAACCATTAGCACGCAGATAGCTCAATAGCTCCAGCATCGGCTGATAAACCAGCTCGGTATAAGGACGGTTAAACTTGGCATCCTTAGACATTGTAAGCCAGTATTTGGCGATTTGATTGAATTCATCCACACTCATGCCCGTGTGGGTCGCCATAATCAGCTCCAGCAAACCATGTTCACCGCTCGCCATTACGCCGTTCATATCATTAGCCAGCACCGATTTAAACGGCTCAGCATCTTTCCATTCAGGATGCTTAGGGGCTTCGGCTTTTACACGGTCTAGCGCGAATGCCAGTTGTACATACATCGGTTGCTCAATCCACAACGTACCGTCATTATCAAAAGTGGCAATGCGTTCAGCAGGGGGTACAAAATCCGCACCGCCTTTTTTAGTGACTTTGTTGACGAACTGCATAATAGCGGTTTTGCTCGCACCATTATTCCAGGATGGCAACGGGTCGCCAGATTTAGCAGCAACCGTTGCCGACGACAAACAGACCAACAACGTGCAGTAAGACAGTATTCGTGTGAAAAAAAACGTATTCATAGAATCCTTTTAATTATTTTTAAACGTGTAGCCTGCTTTAATCAACCGCATCACAAAGCAGGGCGCGATGAGAAACGCCCAATTCTTTAGGCAAACCAATCATATAAACCAAACCAATCGCCAAATCACCCAAACCCAACGGCACGGCAATCAAACCTAAATCCCCGAACAAGCCAGCAGGAACGAGCAACAGGGCGGCGATATAGCGTAGCATAGCCTCCCAGTACACGAAAGCCGCACGCGGACGCAAATTCCGCGCTGCCAATATCAGTACCGCACTGCTAAAACCTAAAAACCCAGCAAGTAACCAACCCCATAATGGCGCGGGGATATTCAAGCCCAACAAGCGATAAGCAGGTGGACAGGTTAAAATCAATGCCAGTCCTGCGTTATAAACGCCAGACCAGAAAACGAAATTTTTCATTATGAAGGGCATGATATTTTCCTTTTAAAATTGTAAGGCGAGCGTGATTTTTGCCCACCAGAAGAATAGCAGTCTCAGTGCGTCAAATCCCACGCATTGAGTTCTTTCATAGCTGTTCCGTAATTACCGAGTTGATAAATAGACGCACTCGCTGGGGAGAACGTAAATTTATGACAGGGTTTAACAAGCATTCCCTTTAAGTAATCTCGAGTAGCAACACCGACAGTGACGTGCGGATTGAAATGTTCACCTAAGTATTTCGTCGCAACGTAGTCAATCGAGGCTGGTTGAATGTCTGAATTGTCAGCGTGGGAGTTTGTGGGGCTTATTTTCATGATATTTTCTTTTGATTATGTTGTGAATAGACAATTCAGCACAGGAACAACATTAAAATAAGTTTTTATTTTGGAAACAACAATGTCACCGCAAAGCGCACACCCCAATCCGCACCGCCTGTGGGTTTTTCTGGGTAATAACGTGCGCCAAGCTGAAACTGTACAGGGAGTTTATCAATTTTAACCAGTTGAGCAACCATCGCATTGACAGGCACTGTCCATTGGCTATTTTGCCAATTGTAAGTAGATTCCGTGTTCAGAGAAAATGTGGTATGGGTTTTCGTGGTGTAAGATAAAAACGATTGTAAAAAGATGGCACTGATATGCGGGCGATTGTATGAGCCTGCGAATGACATGATGTGGTTAGCCAATGCGCCGTAAGTCCAGCCGTTTTTCTGCTTCAACAATACAGCCGCCCCATTTTTGCCCACCCAGTGCATTCTCAGTCGCACTGGGATAAAGAAACACAGGGCCTGCACCCATAATCCAACCGCCAATCGTCTGTTTCGGTGAGAAAAAGAAACTTTGGTTAATGTCGCCTAGTCCACCGAGACTTTTGCCACCTGCTACAGGTGAGTCCTGATAGTAAATGGGCATAATAGTACGAGTAATAAGATTCCATTTGTCGCTAATCGAAAACGGTAACACGGGTTGCACGTTGACTTTATATTGCATTGCTTTCTGAGGACCGATACCAAAATCCCAATTATTCTGAAATGGCACACTGATAAGATTAGCAACGGGATTTTGCAGTTTCATTGCCAATTCTGACTCGCTGTCAGTTTTGGCTTCCTCTGCAAATACAGGGCTTAGCGTCAGTGTCAGCGCAATTAGTGTTATCTGTTTTATTTTATTTTATTCATAATCTTTTCTGTTTTTCAAGTTTAGGTTAGCTTGTGGCATTGCATTAGCTTTAATTACCAGTTTCATAGATACAAAGTTGGGTTGGAAAAGCACCAACTCAGTCGCTGCATTGCAACAGCGGACAGTTTTCATCACTCGCCTTTCAAATCTATCGAATAAAAAATATTTACAGCAGAATCCCGATAATTTTCTGCGCCAATTCTTCTAATGAAATCAGCGTCAATGCCAACGGCAACACGGGCAGTAATACGGTAGCCGCGATTTGCAGCACAACGCCTTTATCAAATGGAAATAGCCGCATTGCGGGAATAATTTCAAAACTATTATGCAAATCGGCTAACGACTGAATATCCCCCGTACCGACAAAGGCTTCGTCCGCTGGCGCACCGCCTTCCAGCCATTTTTGTTCAAATTCCGTCACATAACGGGTTGCCAACTTGCCGTAACGCAGTAAACCTTCGCGCTTGGTTCGCGCAAGATGCCCGCCAAACACGCATAACGGTCCTAAGATAATGAGCAACATAACCGCCACAGAAGCGGCAATTTCTGGTTTGAAATCCAATAGTTTCGCGCCACCATAAAAGATGCGTTGGGCAATCATCGCCGACAGCAATGACCCCAGCGATAGTGTCAAGGGCATAAACGCAGCGGCACTGCCAGCGAGAAAACCCAGTCCGCCCGCTTTATCAGGATGCGTCGCGACCAGATAGAGATCAAGGTGCGCAACCTGCCAGAGAAATCGCGTCCAAATGATAATTCTGAGCAACCAGCGAAACATCAGGAATTGAAAAATAGGAACGCTGATATAGACCAGCCAATACCCTGCAAAATTCAGTTGCTGCTCTGATGCGATACCGTTCGCATACCAGATAGTGGTATCTAATGTTGCCAGCTTAGCCCATATAAAATGATAACCCAGAATAAACGCAATCAGTCCTGTCTCCAGCCAGACTGAATTGCGCAGGCGTAGCGCGGAAACAATACAGGCATCGAAACGCGGTCTGGTTTGTGCCGATATAATGCCGCGCTCGATAAATTGCCGCACGACGAGTCTGATACGTTGATGCACCAGCAATTCAGCCACCAGCAACAACGGCAACGCCACCAAAAAACGCACATGGGTTTCCAAATCGTACAGAAACGGCACGTTGACACTGCTTTCTAACAAATGTCCCGAAGCGGCTGACAATAACAACAACGGCAGCCAAGTTAGCAGTGCGAAAAACAGGATGCGCCGATGAAGCAACTCCAGTCCAGTGGTTGCTAAATGGCTACGAATAAACAATTGAAAAAGTGGCCCACCCTGAACAAGGGAAAAATCGTCGGGTGTTTGGAATTCAGGTGTCATGTTCATAATCCAACTCCATTTTATGTTTAAAATATTTTGTCCGAGTTTACCTAATTACCATTCATTGCGTTACTGAAATTAAATCACGATAAAAGGCGGGCAAACAAACGTTGCCCGCCCTACAACATCTTACTGAGCAGGTGTACCTGAAGTCCAAGCAGATAAGCGGGTGGCTGCCAGTTCAGCCCAATGAGTAATCGCATTTTCAGCATCGCCCCACTTCCATTGAAAACCAGCTGCCATAGATCCTCCACCGATGCGTTTATCAGCCGCTAATGCTAATACTTGTCCTGTCGTTGCATCGGTTATTTTAGTCTCGGCTTGAGCCGCACCGACAAACGGGAATGTGCCTGTGGCTAAATACTTGAGGTTAGCTATCATGTGCGCTTGCGGAACAACCATAGAAACCGTGCGTAACACAGGTGTCGCGGATTCAGCATCGACCATAGCCGCTTCAATTTTCATGACACCCGCACCTGCTTGGGTAACCACTTCAAATTTTTTCCCAAGTTCGCTATTCAGTTGTTGAGTGAAATAATCGACCAGTGCTTGTTGGTCAGCAGCGGGGATTGTGGTGGAATCGCCACTCCAGAAAGATACAGGCGCGATTAGCACTTTGCTGTACTGAGTCCATTGCGCGGCTGGATTAATATAACGTAAACCCACTTGATCTTTGCCGCCTGCTGTCAGCTTGGCACAATCGTTGGCAAGAAACGCGCAGTTCAAACTGGATTGTTTAATGTCTGCTTTTTGAGTCGTAGAACAGGCAGTTAATGCCAACAGACTCAAACCTAACAAAGCGTTAATTGAATAGTTTTTCATAGTTGTTTTCCTTGTAAAAATTGCAGAATGGGTACGTTTTTTGCGCACCAAAATAAATAGATATAATTAACGTTACAGTTCCACGCCCTGCGTGAAAACTAAAAACCAACGGGCGATTCTTCTGAACCGCCCACTGAGTCAACACACCAACTATTGCCCTTGGTGTTGCTTCATCGCTTCTTCGATTTTCGCTTTTACCGCTTCGAGATTAAAACTCGCGCCTTTTTGCATCGGCGGATATTCAAGAGCAGTCATAGCCAGTTCAGCCACTTTTTGTTGAACAAAGACAAAACGCCAGAACTCATACTGAAACCATTGAAAGTAATTCTGTGATCCATTGACAGTCCCATTTTCTGGAAAATCCAAACGTTCAAAGGGATCAAGACGCAAATTAGTCAGCACAGGTGCATCAACGTGGAGCTTGGCACCGACCCAACCACCCGGTTGGTCAATGAAACGATACTTGTAGTCATCAACGCGCACTGCACCCAGCGTACTTTCTCCGAAGTAGAACACTTCATGACGATTCGACGGTCCTTTACCTGTCAGTACGTCCATCTGGTTGTAACCATCAAGATGCACTTTGTATTGGGTATCACCGATTTTCTTACCTTTTTTCAATTCATCAATGATGTTGGGATTACCCGCAGCGGCAACCAGCGTCGGAAACCAGTCCAGCCCAGAAAAGATACCGTTTTCAACTTTGCCCGCTGGCACTTTACCCGACCAGCGGATAATGGCGGGGACACGGAAACCACCTTCAAAGATAGTACCTTTTTGTCCTCTGAACGGCGTGTTGCCACCGTCTGGCCAAGTGAAGGTTTCTGTGCCGTTGTCGGTGGTGAAAACCACGATGGTATTGTCATCAACGCCCATTTCTTTGAGCTTATTCATGACGATACCGATGTCATCATCAAGCTGTGCCATACCCGCTTCATGAATCGACCAGCCGTTTTCTGCGGTGCGCAATTTCTGATATTTTTCTGATAAATGCGTGACGATGTGCATCCGTGTTGGGTTTAACCAAAGGAAAAACGGCTTGCCGTCTGTTTTGGCTTTTTCAATAAAGGCAATGGCTTTATCGCGGATTTCATCATCCACAGTTTCCATACGCTTGGGAAAAAGTTCTCCAGCATCTTCGATTTTCTGCTTGCCAATTTTGCCCCAGCGCGGCATGACTGTCGCATCATCCTTATCAGTCGCCCAACTGTGAACCATATTGCGTGGGCCGACTTTGTCTCTGAGATTTTGCGGATAGTTGGGATGTGCAGGGTCTTCCATTGCATCTAGGTGATACAAATAACCGAAAAACTCATCAAAGCCATGAACGGTAGGCAGAAATTCGTTCAAATCACCTAAATGGTTTTTACCGAATTGACCTGTGGCGTAACCCATAGATTTAAGCGTTGTGGCAATCGTCACCGCTTCTTTAGGTAAGCCGACTGGCGAACCCGCTTGTCCGACGGTCGTCATACCCGTACGAATCGGAAGTTCGCCTGTGATGAAGTTGGCGCGACCTGCGGTACAACTGGCTTCTGCATAGTAGTCAGTAAAACGCATACCCTCAGTAGCCAGTTTATCGAGGTTAGGGGTTTTACCTGCCATCATGCCCTGATGATAAGCACCGATATTGAACCAACCGATGTCATCACCCATGATGACGACGATGTTGGGTTTTTTCTCCTCGGCGGCGTATGCAGCTGAAACCATCATGCACGCACCTAATGCGAGTGCTACGGGATTAAGTAGTCGTTGCCGCCATTGTGTTGGAATCATAGTAGTACCTCTTGGTTGACTTACATTGTTGAAAAATGGGTGCGTCTGTTGTGGACACTTTACAGCTGATATTTCAGTATTGAATTAAGTGGCTGTAAATCCTCATAAATTGTTTTTTGACTGCACGTTAAGCAATCAAAATCATATAAACCTAAGCAGTTATTGTCCTTGTACAGCATCCAAAATACGCCCGTTGCCTGCAAAGGCATTACAATTATCGGAATCACGACACATGGTTTCATAAACGACCGACTTACCACAGCCTTTGACACCAACTGTGTATTCGCCCCATTCATAGCCACCACCACCGCCCATGCCGATACCCACGCCATTGATATAGGTCATTTTCTTGGAAAGTACCGTACCCGTTGCATCACTGCCATTAAGTTAAGGATTTTTCCGTTCGCCCTGAGCCTGTCGAAGGGTGAATGGAAAAATCCGAAACCCCGAAGTTAAGCCGTTCATGGTTCGACAAGCTCACCACGAACGGCTTAACTTAATGGCAGTGACCCGTTGCATTAGGGCAGTTGAGTTCAAATCGTCCTCTAGTCAGGGCAGTATTCAACGCGGATGGCTGAGTTTGCGTAAGAAACTGTGCTTCCGTTGCACAAGCACTGATAAGCATGGGTAGCACAAGTGCAACTAAGCTCGTCCGAATAGCAGTAGATTTTTTAAAAGTTGTCATGTTATTTCTCCTGATTTAAGTGAGCCGCAACAGTGAACGGCGATTAATAACTACCGTGTAGTGCTACCTCCTGAAATTCAACGACTGTCATAAAAAAGTCTTTACCAATAACCTGTTAACCCGATGTAGGGTCCGTGCATCATGACATCGGTAGTCAAGATAGGTTTATTTACTTTGACGCTTAACGCTTTATATCCTGCTTCCACTGAAGCAGGTACGCCAAACAGACTGGTGCGGTAGCCGACTTTGCCGAGTGCAGATGTGGTTAGACTCACATTATCGACACCAAAACCACCAACACTACCATCCGCCGAAACATACCATTTTGGCGTAATATCCACAGTGACTCGACCACCGATTACGGGTGCAGTAACAGACGCGTCACTCGACGCACCGACACGACCAAATTCGGCTTTATTACCCAGCCAGATAGTACGACCGCCTATGTATATGTCAAAAATGGGTGAACGTGTTTTTGCATCCCAGTTGCTAATGTGTTCCGAAGCGGATGCCCCGAATACACGGTAAGACACGCCATAATCCATAATGCCCATGCGCGTTGACACGCCTTTACTCTCACCCTTTTCTAAAGCAGGTCTAAAATCCAGTCCAAAGTAAGTGCCGTCTAAATAGAATCCCAGCCGCTCGTAATACGCATCAAAATGCCCATTAAAAGCCATCGGAAAATTACGCAGATGATCCAAGGTTTTGATAAAGCTAATATCCTTCGACTTGTTAAACCGACCCGCAGAGAAATCACCATCCACGCTGGGTAGCCATGCGTAGACGGTAAGATTAAACGCCCACGGATTTTTAACGATGCTCTTATCGATAGTTTCTGCACCGTGGACGCTAGCAGTCATCATCAATGTAGCCGCAAGAGCTAAGGGTTTGAAATACAGGGAACAGCGAGTTTTCATTTTTATCCTTTGTTTATTGATGGAATAGCTCTGCAAAATATTGCCCGCTCTTGCTGGTTTGAGTGCATGCTGCGTCCTTATTTTTTTACAATAACAGAAGTTAATATGTTCAGGCTATTGGACTTTAGACCTAGATTGGCAAGGCTAACGCCTGAAAATCAACCCTGTTATAATTTTAAATGACACTTGTAATACGCAGGTGGGGAATCATTTGACACGATTGGTTTTCATAACAGCCGCAATTATATTGCCTTATAAAAATCAGCTTTTTAACCTACTAAAAAAAACCAGAATGACAACCCACGTTTTTATTGTTAAACCTGTCTATCGCCATACCAACAGGCGCATCAATCCTTTACTACCGAGCCAACATAGATGAACTGGATTACTATTGTCTGGCCCATGATGGCAGCGTCTATTTTGACGTTGGCATTGTTACACCTTGTGGTCTGGTTTAAGCAAAGACAGCAAGTAGCACATTTATTTTTTGCAATAGCCGCCCTCGGCGTAGCCGTTATGAGTGGTATGGAATTAATAGTTATGCGCTCCGTCAGCATCCCTCAGGTGGTTTTGTTGATGCGCTGGCTTCATCTTCCCCTGCTGGTCGTCTGGATAGCGATAATCTGTTATGTGCGTTACTACTTCAATGCGGGACGCTTATGGCTCGCGTGGACGGCGTGCTATCTACGCATATTCGCGCTCATTCTGAGTTTCACGACAGGACAAAATCTATTTTTCTCAGAAATCACTCACCTCAAGCAAGTAGCGATTTTTGGTGGTGAGACCATTAGTATTGCGCAAGGCGTGCTGAATCCTTGGTATATCGTAGGGCCGCTTAGCATGGTGGCTTTGGTGGTTTTTGTGGTAGATGCGTCAATAACGCTGTGGCATCAAGGGTCTGATACGGCGCGTCGCCGTGCCATTATTTTCGGTTGTATCGCTTTTTTCCTGCTGGCTTCGGTAGGTCATGGCGTGTTGGTGCATACAGGACTGATTCATTCGCCCTATTTAGTCAGTATTTCTTTTATGCCCACGCTGTTTGCGATGTCTTATGAGCTAAGCTACGATGTTTTACATTCGGCTAAGCTCGCTGAAAGATTGCAAATCAGTATTATTAAACGCGAGCAGGCGGAACTGGATATGCAAACGCAACGCAACGCCCTGACACATTTATCCCGTGTGACGCTGTTAGGCGAGCTGTCTGGCTCATTGGCACATGAATTAAATCAGCCTCTCGCCGCTATTCTCAGCAATGCGCAAGCCGCACAACGCTTTCTAGCACAAGAAAACATCAATCTTGATGAAGTACGCGATATTCTCCAAGACATTGTTGATGAAGATAAACGAGCGGCAGACATTATTCAGCGGTTACGGCTCATACTCAAAAAAGCGGATTGTCAACTGCAACTGTTGAATGTGAATGAAGTCGTGCAGGACGTATTGAAGCTGGTGCGTAGCGATTTAAAAAATCGGGGTGTTACCGTGAACAGCAACCTTAGCAATAACATTCCTGTGGTCACGGGTGATAATGTGCTGATTCAACAAGTGCTACTTAATTTAATGATGAATGCCTGCGATGCAGTTGCTGATGCTGTTAGCATCGAACAGCGACAGATTCATATTCACACACGCTGGAATGGAACAGCAGTACAAGTAGCCATCAGCGATCAAGGGACTGGCATTGTTAGTGATGACATTGAACGTGTTTTTGAACCGTTTTTTACCACTAAGCCGCAAGGTATGGGTTTAGGGCTGGCTATATGTCGCACCATTATTCACTCTCATAAAGGGCAACTGTGGGCTGAAAATAACAACGAATGTGGTGCAAGTTTTTATTTCACTTTGCCTGCTTATTCTGGAGAAACAATATGACCACCTCAAAGCCTACCGTTTTTATCGTCGATGACGACGCGTCTGTCTTAAAAGCGGTTGCGCGATTGCTACGTTCAGCAGGATTTAAAAATGCCCTATTCTCTTCAGCGCAACAGTTTCTCGATGAACATGATTCAAACGCTTCGGGTTGTCTGGTGCTGGATGTGGCGATGCCGAAAATGAACGGCTTAGCATTGCAACAAACCTTAGCCGCGCAGAACAGTGAACTGCCGATTATTTTTCTGACAGGTAACGGCGATATACCGATGAGTGTGCGAGCAATAAAACAGGGGGCGGTGGATTTTCTCACTAAACCCGTCAATGACAGTGACTTGATTTCGGCAATTCAAAATGCCATTGAAACTAATCAAACAACCAGACAGGCGCGTAGCAAACTGCATGAATTGCAACAGCGATTAGCAACACTAACACCGCGTGAGCGTGAAGTGCTGAGCCATGTTGTGTCGGGCAAAAAAAACAAACAAATTGCCCTTGAACTCGGCACAGTAGAAAAAACCATTAAGGTTCACCGTGCGCATTTAATGGCAAAACTGCAAGTAAGATCACTGGCTGAACTGGTAAAAATGAGCGAGCGATTAGGCATTATTTCCTCACCGCTGGAGTGAGTGTAAACAAATCCAACAGAATCTGCCGTATAGGTTGGACTGCCTATTTTCGTAATCCAACCTACGCAATTCGGATATTATTGCGCCAAATTAGGATTAATCCAGCCTTGCTGAGCAAAATAGGTTGCCAGTTGGGCAACGATTTTTTCTGCCATCGCTTTTGCTTGGTGAGCAGAAGCCGATTTGTAACTTTTAACCGCGCCTGTAGCTACATTGGTTGCAACGACGCGGCTGTCGCTGCACCCGCTGCCGCACCCGCAGGTCCCATAACAGCCGCATCTGGCATATCACCACTATCAGCATGAGCATCAAAAGAAACTAATTCCTGATTACCAGAAGGCGAAGGGGCTAACACAACCACTTTACTGTCTAATGGAGATTGTCCCATACCCAAACCAATAACACTGCGCTGTGCCTGATTGCCTTCATCAATATTGACAAAAGCCCCTGTAATGATAATTGAGCCTGGAGTCGCTCGCAGGGTTTGATCGGCACGCACTGCATTCAAACCCATCGCCGCTATTTTCTGCGTTAATTCAGTTGCCATTGCATCAGATACTTCACGCGCCACCTGCTGTTCTTCAGCTGATTGCGTGGTTTTTTTCATGGTAGTTTGAATTTTTCCAAGAATACCTGAGGTCGTTTTAACATCTTCAGGATTAACAGCGAAATTATAAATCAGCACAGAACTTGGTTTAGGCATATTCGTATTAATAACAGCAACATTTTCCTGTACATTGTTTTTTGCACAACCGACCATTAATAACAAAGCTATGCTAGTAGCTGATAACGTTAATACATTTTTTAAGCGCGTAATTATTCCTAACTAACATTGGAGAAGGGATACATTACGCACTACCCACAAAAAGCAGAATGCGTGACTGGCGCGTAATGTTGATGAATTATTTTTTGGGTTGTTCGTGATAAGTACCAAACTCAATTTGTTTCGCATCGGCGGGTACTTTGAATTCAAACATTTTTGCTTTCAGCTTAGGATTTAGTTTCCAATCGGCAAATTCGACTAGGAAACTAGGCTGTCTTTCTACTTGTTTGTACTTCATCGCTAAACGCATGGGAACTGCCTTTTCGCCTTTCGCTATCCAAATTTCCCAATCAATCGCAGGGTCACGATAGGCGAAATGTTCAACTTCTACGCCATCAATCATTGAATCACCGACCACAGTTGCATCGGTTAAATTTTTGGTCATGATCGCATAAGGGTCACTGTACATAATATCAGCGGATGGAAAATTAATTTCTGCTTTGGTCATGATGAAATTCAACGTTTCATCAATGGTAGACAACGGGGTAGAGACTGCATAGAGCTTATTATCGGCATCAAAAGCGGATGCTTTATTGCCATCAAAATAAAGATGAAGATTAGGTGTGTCGCCAAACACTTCAACATGAAGTTTATTGGGTCGTTGTAAAGCGACTTCAGCCTCGGTAAAAAAGGTAACGAATTGCCCTGTATCCGATTCCAACTCAATTGCACTATTGGAACGATAGCTAAAACTGTTGCTGGCAACCAGTTTGTCACTCATCTGTTTAAGACGGTCTAGCGCGTATTGCTGAATAACCGATTTAGTAGGTACGGCTGGTTTTGGTTGATTTGCCAGTGCTACGGGTTTCGCTACCGCTTTAGGCGGTGTACTCACTGATTTTTTTTCGGGGGCGGTTGCGCAACCTTGCAGTGTGAGTGCTGTTACTGCCAACAGTAACGAAATTTTTTTAATACTTTTCATATTCAATTCTCTCTATAAAAGTAATGAGGATGTGTCCTAACAATCAAAAAGGAGCTGGTACGACTTGATAGTAATTGCCGTAAGAGCGCATCCAACCTGAACTGCATTGAAAGTATTGAATGCCATTAATGTTAAGACTCTGGCAACCACTGGGTAGGTTATTTAAGTTAGTACCAATTGCCATTCCAACAGGCTGCTGCACTATCACCGTGGTATTAGTGGGTTGATTATTAGCGTTAGCGACCGCAGCTCCTGCCATTGCTCCCACTGCTAAACCTGCCACACCTGCCGCCGCGACTTGACCCGAACTATAGCCATAATTACCGCCATAATAAGCCCCACCACGATAGCCATAATGAACGGGGGCGCGATAACCACCGCCATAATAAGCCCCACCACGATGCACCGCCGCCGTATTACCCTGAGGCCCACGAACAACAGCATTACCCGTGTTACGATTCCACGCAGCACCACCACCTCCAGCACCACGCGCGACACCTTGCCGACCATTTCCAGCCGCTCGCCACGCATAACTGGGTAACGAGACTAACGTTAAGCCAAGCACCGCAAGCAACAGATACGCTATTTTATTTTTTATAATCATAAAAGACTCCTCGTTTATCAGTTAATAAGGAGGCGGAACAACTTGAAAAGAACTGCCCATTGCTCTAAGCCAGCTCTGACCACATTGAAAATACTGGGTATAGTTATAAGTCACAGGTGCGCAACCCGCTGGCACAGCCGTTAGACTGCTACCCAATGGTAAGTTATAGCTCGCGGGCTGTTGTTCTACCACGACAGTGGTGGGAGCTGGAGCTGGTTGAGATTTAGCCGCCGCCGACCCTGCCATCGCACCGACTGCCAAACCTACCGCCGCCGCTCCTGCAACCTGACCGCCGCTGTAGTGATTATCGTTATAATAAGCTCCACCACGATAGCCATAAGCAGGAACAGGCGGGTGATAAGCCCCGCCGCCATGATACGCAGTATTGCCATTAGGAGCGCGATACGCCGTATTGCCACTCGGTGTGCGCACCGCAGCAGCACCACTCGGTGCGCGTACCGCTGCGCCGCCATAATTACCGCGTGCCGCCGCACCACCCTGAGAACCTCTCGCCGCTTGCCACGCATAACTTGGCAATGATAAGGTGGTCAAACAAATCGCTGTGATTACCAGACAGCGGGGGTTATGTTGAATAGTCATATTGTTCACTCCTTCGTTATAAATAATAAACTACAGCCCATTAATAATAAGCTGTGACACCCTTTCTCATATTACTCTAAAGCGAGTAGATGGTAGCTACTCGCTTATTTTTCAGTAGGCAAAGTTTCCACGGTGACTTTATTAATCTTACCCGTGAATTTAGATTTACCTTTATAAGCAGGATTTACAGGGGTATTTTGATCTACACCCACATCAGCAGTTTCATCAACGCCGAACATAAAGCCTTGGGTTTTAGCAATTTTACCTTCGCCAATTTTCTTATCATCTAAGAAAATACTGGCTGTACCGCCTTTGCCAACACCGCCACCTTCATAAGCAAAATCCAGTTTAAGTGTGTGTTGACCTGCGGGTACTTTTTGTTTGGCAACCACGTCGAACTTTTCCAGACCTAACCAGTTGTAAGTGTAACTGGGCGTACCGTCTTTCATATAAAATGTCCAGCCACCAAAATCACCGCCTTGAACAATCATTGCACCCGATGCCTTAGCAGGGACAGTCACATCAGCGGTAATTATTACAGACTTATTTTTGACATTGATAAACGCATTTTCGGGTAAGCCAACCGCGCCTTCATATAAAGCTAAGCTCGTCCGTCCTTGCATCAAATCAGGACGACCCGCCGAAACAGGATCAAGGCGTGCAAGAACGCGGTCATCAATCGGTAATACGTTATATTTTACCGCTTCATCCATAAACAGTTTTTGCAGCTCTGCCAATTTTTCAGGATTCTTATCTGCCAGATTATTGGCTTGGCTAAAATCCTCATTCACATTGTAAAGCTCCCAAATATCTTCCGCTAAAGGTCGTCTGGGGGTTTTTTCCCACGGAGCGCGGTGTAACGTACCTGCAAACCAGCCATCATGATAAATACCGCGATTGCCAAACATTTCAAAATATTGAGTCTTGCGGGTATCGGCAGCTTTAGCATCATCAAACGAATAATTCATGCTCACGCCTTCAATAGGACGTTGCTCTATACCATTAACGCTTTTAGGTGCAGGAACACCGACAGCTTGATAAACCGTAGGCGCGATGTCGATGAGATGATGAAACTGTGAACGCACTTCATTTTTTGCTTTAATCCCAGCGGGCCAATGTACCACCATGCCATTGCGCGTACCGCCAAAATTGGACGCAACTTGTTTAGTCCAAGTAAACGGCGTATCACCTGCGACTGCCCAGCCTGCGGCAAAATGATTGTAGGCGTGTTCTGAACCTAGCTCATTGATTTTCTTTAACTGCATATCCAAGGTTTCAGATACCGCATTGAAATAAGTATTTTCATTTGCCATACCTATCATGCTGCCTTCCGCACTCGAACCGTTATCGCCCAGAATATAAAACACCAGCGTGTTGTTTAATAAATTTCTGTCTTGCAAAGAAGCAATCAAGCGACCTATTTCGTGGTCAGTATGTTCACCAAAACCTGCAAATACTTCCATTTGTTTGGCAAATAAGCGTTTTTCATCCGCACTTAACTTATCCCAATCTTTAATCTCAGGGGGTTTAGGGGCAAGCACGGCGTTTTCTGGCACAACGCCCAATTGTTTTTGTTTTGCTAACGTAGCTTCACGCAACTTATCCCAACCGTCGGGAAATTTACCTTTATATTTTTCAATAAATTCTTTCGGCGCATGATGTGGCGCGTGGGTTGCACCTGTCGCAAAATACATGAAAAACGGTTTATCAGGGGTAAGTGATTGCTGGGTATTCATCCATGTAATCGCTTGGTTAGTCATATCCGTAGTGAAATGATAATTGGGATTATTCAAATCAGGAAAAACACGGGTTGTACCGTCATATACCATTGGATGCCATTGACTGGTTTCGCCACCGATAAAACCATAAAACTTATCAAAACCTGAGTGCGTGGGCCAGCGATCAAATGAACCTGAAACCGTTGCTTCCCACGGCGGCGTTTCATGATATTTACCAAACGCGGCGGTGCTGTAACCATTTTGGCGTAACACTTCTGCCATCGGGGTAATGGTTTGTGGGCGTATGCCTGTATTACCGACAAAGCCTGTTGCTGTTTCCGTAATAGAACCCATATTATTACTGTGATGGTTATAACCCGTCAGCAATGCGGTTCGGCTCGGTGAACATACAGCGGTGGTATGAAAACGGTTATATTTCAACCCATTCGCTGCCAGTTGTTCAACCGTTGGCATATTAATCGGGCCACCGAAGGCACTCGACTGTCCAAAGCCCATATCATCAATCAATATCACCACCACATTCGGAGCTTTTGCGGGTGGTTTTACTTCAAAATGGGCGGGAGGGGTTGCCTTACTGGCATCGAGTTCAGTAACAGCGGGGTAAATGGGTTCTTTAATGGGTAGCGAACTGCGGTCTAGTGGTGTCGAGGTATCTGATAACGATTCTGGTGCGGCGACTATTGCCGTAGCCATACAGCACAAAGCAGTTGCGATTAAAACAACTAACGGTTTTGATTTCATAGAAAATTCCTAGTTAATTTTTGTTTGAGTTTCATCGTGTCGTTTGCGTAATTTGCAACTTCACTGTTTTTTATTCACTGCCTCTAAAGCCCCTCTCCCCAACGATATTGCCAAGCAACACTGATGACATCAAAACTGCTACCTGTGCGTGAATAGACACCTGTACTACCATTTAGTTTGATAGACACTTGCTTGCTGATTGGAAACGAAAAAGTACCGCCCACGCGCCAATTCTGCTGCATATTATTCGCATCTCTGCCGTCCATCGAGGTACGCCCTCCTGTGTAATAATTGGCATCAGCAGCCAGCCACACGCCTTTGCCAAAATTATAAATTATATGCCCCTGCATATTGTAGAGAGGCTTTTGTTTGAGCGTGTCACCATGAAACGGCTGGTTGTTATTGGTAAAATTGTACATACCCGCCGCAAACTCGGTGGTTAATTCAGGAGTCCATGCTTTAGAAACACCGATTTCAGGCTTGATATACCAACGATTAGTACCGATATTGACCAGCTTTTCAGGATTATATTGTCCTGTCGGTGCCGCGACTGCAAGACTGACTCCCACAATGGTGTCCTGTTTATAGTCGGCAAACTCTTTCATTGACAGTGCAGGTGCACCGTAAAGATTGACATACACACGCGCAACAGAATCGGTCAAGCCATTGACCGACCTCGATCTGGGTTCGCCTTCCACTTCTGCTGTCCCTGATAACCACGCCGCTGGAAGAATGACATCAACCTTGCCAGATTTACCCCAAAAATCCAATGACCGCGCATAAGCAAAAACTGCCGTGTGCGTTTCCAACTTGGCGTTCTCAATAGGCAGTGCAGGTGAAAAGGCAACATTACCTTTGGTATTCGCGTAGCCTGCAATCAAAAAGTTAAGATCCGTCGGTATATTGGAATACGAGCGCGGATCCATCTCCGTTGCATTCACTAACGAAGTAGCCATTCCTAGAACCGCTACTGCTGCTAATGCTATTTTCATGAAGCCTTAATCCTTACCAATAGCCTGTTAGCCCCATATAAGGGCCGTGCATTGTTATATCGGATGTTAAATCCGTTCCGTTTACTTGCACATTCAACATCTTGTAACCTGCTTCTACCGAAGCAGGAACATCAAACAAACTTGTGCGATAACCGATTGTACCGAGCGCGGAGCTGGTAAAGTTCACTTTATCCACACCAAAACCACCAACGCTACCGTCTACCAAAACATACCATTTGGGGGAAATATCGACCATAACCCGACCACCTAATACGGGTGCCGTGATAGAGGAGTTCGTTGATTTACTAACGCGTGCGAATTCTGCTTGATTACCTAACCAAATAGTGCGTGCGCCCGCATAGATGTCGAAGCTATAAGAACGTGGGTTTTCACCCCACTTGCTAACACGTTCTGCGGCTGGTGAACCCAATAGGCGGTAACTCGCGCCATATTCCATAATGCCCATGCGCGTTGACACGCCTTTACTTTCACCCTTATCAACTTGAGGTCTAAAATCCAACCCCATGTAACTACCGTCTAGGTAAAAGCCAATTCGATCATAATAAGCGTTGAAATGTCCATTAAACGTCATTGGGAAATTGCGCAATTTCCCCATAATATCAATGAAACTGGGGCTAGCCGATGTCTCAAACGGACCAGACGTGAAATTACCGTCTATGCGTGGCAACCACAGATAGGTATTAAGATCAAATGCCCAAGGGTTTCCAGAGAGATTATTTTCTAAACTCTCGGCACTATGAACAACAGGGGTTGTTGCTAATGCCGCTGTTAGCATGAAGTGTTTAAAATACGAGGAGAAATTGACTTTCATTTTTAGCCTTAAGTGATTAGTGAATCAGTAGCCAGATAACATAAAGGGGAATAACCCCGTGTTTTTCAGGTACAAAAAGTTGTTATTGCTTAATGTTACCTTAATGGTATAACTATTTTAAGGAAAATAATTCACTTGGTTGGCTACGAATGGCTTCAACACGCATTTAATGAATTTAATGTGAGTACGCAACAGCTTATGCGCTTATGAGCTTATGCGTTTGATGATATTTTTACACAGTACGCATTCAGTTAAACGTACTAAAGCCAATGATGGCATTGAATGCCCCGCGCGGTTGTGCGGGGCGGCAGCAGAAAATCAGTTCAGCTGTTTTTTAAATTCTTTAAACGATTACGACAATGCCGTAAGCCTTTCATGATATGTTTTTCGACACCGCTTTCTGAGATACCTGTATGTTGCGCTACTTCACCGTAGCTCATTTCGTGCATTTTATTCAAAATAAAGGTATCGCGACAGCGCGGCGGCAATTCATCAATCACCTGTCTCATCAGATCTATATCCTGATTATCCGCTAGCAATTGTTCAATAGACGGTGCTTCAATGGTCGATTCTAAAATAGGGTATTGAGCCTGCACATAATTGTCAGTGACTTTTTTATGCTTAAGATGATCGAACGCCAGATTTTTGGCAACACGAAATAAAAACGCTCTGGGGTTTTCAATATGTTGCTGCTGCACTTCGCGAGACAAAATAATAAAACTCTCTTGAATAATATCTTCCGCCGATTCTCTGCAATCAGTAATTCGCGTTGTATAGCAGATTAATTCTTTTTGATGCTGTTGATAAACCGTTGCTATGTTCAAAACCGCCTCCTTAAATTTCATATCAACTAACAATAAAGCATTTGTTATGCCAATAGAGACGTTTTATATTTTTATCTATTACATCAATTGGATATAATGAATCACCAAAATATTTTAATACTGGAAACTAAATTAAATGCGTCATATCACCTATTAATTGCGTGATATGACGTAGTTTTAGTATATTGAACTTATTAGTTCATATAAACAAAAACCTGCGAGGTCTTTAAGACCTCGCAGGTTTCAGGTGTTATACCAGCCGACAATTTATCAATGCCAGGCGCGTTTTTTTGCGACAAAAAAGTGGGTATCCAATATAACCGCCACTTCTTCGTAGCTGATAATTTTTTTATCATTTGCCAGAATATAATCTGCCAGCGCGGTAATGGCACGCCAATGCGACCAATTATTAACAAAATCAAAAGCAGCCCGAAACAATTGAGCAATTTTCTTTTCCTGCTGTGCATTATCGGCAATAAAGCAATCAAGATATTGATTAATGACTTCTAAATCGGCTGAACCGCCATAATTGCGTAACGCATCCATAGGTACTAAACGGGGGCTGATGAGTTCGTTATCGCGTTGCGCAATGTAGTTTGCTTCTGCCAATGAACCCACTAATAAATTGATAATATCGGCCTCAAAAGCCTGTTGATACGCCTTTTTTTGTGCATCTGAGAAATTATAAACGGCTTCTTCAATCGAAGACGGCAGCGTATGAATCAAGCGTCCGCCCTCTAATTTGGTTGTACAGTTATCATCAACATTGCATAAACAATCACCAATAATAATCTGAAAAAAAACGGGGGGCAGTTGCTTTTCTTTATTGCCGAAATAAATAGCCGCCGCGTGTCCCGCTTCGTGAATCGCTGTTTTTCTGCCAAGTTCAATATAATCAACGGGAATAAAATCTTGTAATGTATGTCTGCGTTTCATATTAATGACCTCGGCATTTAAAAAAAATGCGGACAACCTGTTCCGCATTATTGAAAAGAAAGTGTTTATAACTAACCGATACCCCGTTGCTCTTGTTACTTTTCTGGCAACAAATATCAATTGTTTAGAGTCTACTGTTTTAAATGCGCAGTGAGAATGTGACATATTGCCGCGCGACAAAATGTGCCTTTTTTTGAAGAAAAACATATTAAATAAGTAGGTTAATCCCATTTCAATTTTATTTATTATCAATTCATGTTTATTATCCGATACCATTCTCACCCAAGAAAACCCGAAAAACAATCAACAAGAATGGGGTATTAAAGGGTATAGATTGGGTACTAAAAATACCCATTCCATAAAATTTAAATAACTCGATTACCTTGTCACCCTTGCATCAAAGTAACCAATAGGTGCAAAATTGCCCTATACCTTACTTTACTGGAACAACAAATGCGTAAACTACTGCTTATAATGACACTCATATTGTGGACTCAGCTGGCAATTGCCGTTGAAACCTACGACACTTACCACAATGAAAAATTCGATTATTCGATAGACTATCCAAAAGAGTTATTGTTCCCGCAAGGGGAGTCAGATAGTAATGATGGGCAGAAGTTTTTATCGAAAGATGCCGAAGTCAGTTTACTGGTTTACGGGTCAAATAACGTTCTGGATAAATCGCTGGAAGAGGTGTACCGCGAAGAATCACGCGGCGGCACAGCCGAAAATCCCAAGCGGGTGGTGACTTATAAGGTACTGGAAGATAACTGGTTTGTGGTCTCTGGCTATAATGCAGGACGCATTTTTTACCAAAAAACCCTGTTGAGCGGCGGAGTGTTTAAAACCTTTATACTGGAATACGATGAAAGTGAAAAAGCCCGTTATGATGCAATTGCCAAACGCATAGAAAAATCATTTATTGATTAATGCTGATGGAGTCCAAAACCTGTTTTGGACTCCGACAACTTTTAAATCACGCCGTTATCAATCACCGGCAACACCCAGTATTGAATGCCAGAGCCTGAAAACTCCCGTTTTAATTGCTCAACCAAGGCTTCCAAATCATTTTCATCGACATACATTTGGAAACGCAGGCGTTTTTGCCGCCCTGTCACCTGTTCAGCCAAGGATAAGCCTTTGTTTTCATGATGATGGGCATTAACAGTGAAACTGCTAAAACCCAATTCTTCTTCCAACAGCAACAAACTATCAACGACCGCTTCTTCAAGACTCGGCGGCACATTGAGCGTAACGAGATATTCTTTATCATGCTTCATAACCTTTCCTCTTTCGGTAAGCCGAATAATTTAAACAGAATAGGCAGTAAAAACAGCGTCAGAAAAGTTGATGATACCAAACCGCCGATGACCACAATGGCTAACGGGCGTTGAATTTCCGACCCTGGGCCCGTGGCAAATAACAACGGAATCAAACCAAACGCCGCGATACTCGCCGTCATCAACACAGGACGTAATCGCCGCGACGAACCTAAGGTAACCACTTTGATTATATCCATGCCCATGGCTTTGAGCTGATTAAAATAACTCACCATCACCACGCCATTCAGCACCGCAATCCCCAACAAGGCAATAAAACCCACCGAGGCAGGCACGGATAAATACTCACCTGACATCCACAAACCGAACACGCCGCCGACCATCGCCAACGGGATATTGGACAACACCAACACCGCTTGGCGTACTGAGCCGAAGGTGGAAAACAGCAACAAGAAAATCAACCCCAGTGCGATAGGCACAACCAGTGTAAGCGTTGCCGCCGCGCGTTGTTGGTTTTCAAACTGTCCGCCGAATTCCACTGTGTAACCTATCGGTAATTTGATTTTTTCTTCCACGGCTTTGCGCGCTTCCTCCACAAAACTCACTAAATCACGCCCTTGAACATTACTACGCACTACGGTAAAGCGTTGTCCTTTTTCGCGTCCGATAGACACCACGCCTTCGACTTTTTCAATTTTAGCAATCGCGGTGACCGGCACATGACCGCCATTCGGCAACGTAATTTGCAGATTATCAAAATTCGCGGTGTTGCTTGAACCGCGCAAAATCAGTGGAGTGCGTTTAATGCCTTCCTGCACCACACCCAGATTTAAACCTTCAATCTGAGAACGCAACAGGTTTTCAATGCTGTCTGCATCCAGTCCTAAACGCCCCGCTGCTAATTTGTCGATAGTGAGTTGTAAAAACTGCATCCCGTCATTTTGTTTAGCGAACACATCACTTGAACCCGTAATATGTTTTAGAATTTCGGCGATTTCATTGGCTTTGTCATTAAGTATGGCGAGATCTGCACCGAATAATTTAATCGCCACATCACCGCGTGTGCCTGTGAGCATTTCGGACACGCGCATTTCAATGGGTTGGGTAAATCCAAAGGCAATCCCTGGGGTTTGCGCCATGACTTGTCGAATTTCTTCGATAAGTTCATCTTTGCTTTTCATGCGCCATTGGTCTTTGGGTTTTAATACTAAAAAGGTATCAGTTTCATTCAAGCCCATCGGGTCTAAGCCCAATTCATCCGAACCTACCCTTGAGACAATCGTGGCAATTTCTGGGACGTTTTTCAGCAGATTTTTTTGCACTTGACCATCTAATGCCACCGAATTTGCCAGCGTGATAGACGGCAGTTTTTCCAATTGCAAAATAATGTCGCCTTCGTCCATCGTCGGCATAAAGGTACTGCCGATTTGGGTGAATACCACGCCCGTAATCACTAACAACACTGCCGCGCCAGTAAACACTTTTTTGCTGTTATTGAGACACCACAGCAAACTGGGTTGATAGAGTTTTTGCAGTTGACGCGGTAGCCACGGTTCTTCGTGTGAAACTTCTTTTAATAAATAAGAGGCAATCACCGGAATCACCGTGAGCGATAACACCAGCGAACCGCTGAGCGCGAAGACGATAGTCAACGCCACAGGGGTGAATAATTTCCCCTCCAAACCTTGCAAGGTCAGCAACGGTAAAAACACGATAATGATGATTAAAATCCCCGCAGTCACCGATGCGGCAACCTCTGCGGTGGCGCGGTAAATAATGTGTAAGCGCGGCAAACGTTGCGCGGTTTTGGTGTGCGCTAAGTGAGTGATAAGATTTTCCACCACCACCACAGCGGCATCGACCAGCATACCAATCGCAATCGCCAAGCCGCCTAAACTCATTAAGTTCGCCGACATCCCCATTTGTTTCATGAGTATAAAGGTAAACAACGCCGCTAACGGCAACGCTAACGCCACCACCAACGCGGCGCGTAAATTGCCCAAAAATAAAATCAGCAACACGATAACCAAGACAATCGCTTCCAATAGCGCGTGTAATACGGTATCTACTGCTTTATCAACTAAATCGCCGCGATTGTAAAACACCTTGGTTTCCACGCCTTTGGGAAAACCTTTGCTGATTTCGGCGAGTTTGGCTTCAATGCCTGTAATCGTTTGTCGGGCATTCGCACCGCGCAAACTCAACACCAAACCTGTCACCGCTTCGCCCTGACCGTTTTTACTGACCGCGCCATAACGAGTCAACGCGCCAATGTTGACATCGCTAATATCAGCAACAGTAATGGGTATGCCATTTTTATTATCGACGACGATATTTTTCACATCCTCAAGGGTTTTAATCCGTCCTTCGGCACGGACAATCAGGGCTTCTTCCCCGTCAGTCAATCGCCCTGCCCCATCATTGCGATTATTGCTTTGAATGGCTTGTTGCAGTTTATCGAGACTGATGCCGCGTGCCGATAAGCGGGTATTATCAGGAATAATTTCAAAACTACGCACCAAACCGCCTAAGGAATTGACATCAGCAACCCCATTCACGGTACGCAACGCAGGACGTATCACCCAGTCCAATAAACTGCGCAACTCCATCAAACTCAAACCGCCGCCCTCTACCGAAAACATAAACATCTCACCTAGCGGCGTGGTCATCGGCGCGATACCGCCTTCGACACCTGCGGGTAGATTGCCCCATAAGGTATTCAAGCGTTCGGCAATTTGCTGTCTTGCCCAGAATATATCCGTACCTTCTTCAAAATCCACAGTAATATCAGTCATTGCGTATTTAGCCACCGAACGCAACATGGTTTGATGCGGAATACCCAATAACTCCACTTCAATGGGTGCGGTGATACGCGCTTCCACTTCTTCGGGTGTCATACCTGCCGCTTTAACAATAATTTTTACTTGCGTGGGTGACACTTCAGGAAACGCATCAATGGGAATATTAGTAAACGAGTAATAGCCGCCACCTGCCAACAACAAGACGACTATCATCATCAACAGCCGCTGACTGAGTGCGAAACGAATCAAGTGTGACATTATTCTTCACTCCCCAAACCCAACCAGTTGGCTTTTAACGCCCCCGCGCCTTGAATCGCAATATCATTATCAGCCGACAAGTCGCCGCTGATAAAGGAGTCTTCGCCTTGTTTGCCCATCACGGTAATCGGTGTCACGGCAAAACCTTCTTTAGTGCGTACAAAAATAAATGACTGATTGTCGTTTTGTGCAATAGCGGCGTTAGGCACTTTAAATATCGGGGTATCGCTGGCTTGAATGATTTGAATGTTAATACGCTGCCCTGCCCTGATGGCTGCCTGCTTACCTTTAATCACTGCTCTAGCTAACACCGTTTGATTTTCAGCATTGACACTCTGCCCTAACAAGCTGATTTTTGCGGTAATGTCGGTATTTTCAATCTGCACGGTATCGCCCATTTTCAAACTGGAGACCCGCTCTTGCGGAATGTTAATTTCCAGCCACAATTCATCGAGATTTGCGACGCGGTAAATAGGGGCTAAGCTATCAATGCGCTCACCTGCCACCGCCATACGTTCCATAATTACGCCCGTAATCGGTGCGCGTAGACTGTGCAGACTGGATAAACGATGGGTTTTAGCCAGCTGTGCAATGTCGCCTGTTGTCATACCCGCACTTTGTAGTAGCTGTTTATGTTCATCGGCTTCCGAGACAAAAGCATTGTATTGCGCTTGGGTTTCTTGCCAACGACGGTCGGCAATCACCCCTTCCTGCAACATTTTTTTATCACGCTGATAAAAAACCGACCCCAGTTGTAACTCACTCAACGCCTTAAGATATAAGCGTTGCATAGACAGCAAATCGGGACTATTCAGTTCAACCAACACCTCGCCTTTTTTAACGTTATCGCCTATCGCCGCATTGAGTTTAGTGATAAGTCCTGCTTGTGATGCACTGACCACATATTCCTGCTCAGGCGGTACAACCACTTTAGCAGGTGCGGTTAAGAGCGGCACTTGGGTAGCGGCTTGTAATTTACCCAGCATTACGCCCAGATTGCCGAGATTTTGTGAGGATATTTTTACGTTGTTTTCGGCGTGCGCGGGGGTGTAAAACGAAAAACTCAACGCGATTAGCAATAACGAGGTGCGGGTAATGACTGCCAGTCCTGTGAAGGACTGGCAGTCATGTTTAAATTTCGTACTCATGGCATTACCCCGACGGCTTGGTTATACAGGGCAATATCACGTTCTAACATTACCGCTCGTTCTTTGGCATTTAACGCCGCTTGTTGTGCTTTCGCGCCAATTCTTAACAAATCCATTAAATCAATCTCACCGACTGAAAACGCGGTTTTACTCATGTTCAACAGACTTTCAGTGGCTGTTTTTAACTCATTGGCATTGGCAAGTTCGGCATGATTAACCTCTAAATTATGTTCTGCCTCGTGATGCGCCTGTTTTAAATCCCGAAATAATTGTTCACGTTCTGCGATTAATTTATTCAATTCCACATTGATAGCGGCAACCTGAGGCGCGAGATGATCGCTACCGCCAAAAGGGATATTGACACCGATACTAAAACTGGCGGTGTGATTACTCGCGGTATTACCCATATCGCCATTAACACCTGCCAGAACATTGGTTTGCCCAGAGCCAACCGCTTTCATGGCATCGAGTGCCGCTTGTTTGAGGTTAATCTGGCTGTTAATGGCGACTAAAGCAGGATGATTCTGCTCAACTTCTTTTAAATCGACCAGCTTCTCATGATAATCTTTCGGCACTTTGGTGATTTGAGTGATGCTGGCATACCGTTTGCGAGCGTGCATTAATTCGGCTTCCGCCTGAATCAGCGTAGAGCGTTTTTGTAATAATTCGGTTTGTGCCAACAACACATCCGAACGCGGCAAATCGCCTAATTCAACCCGCCGCCCGATTTTTTCATGCAGTTGCTCATACACCTTGATTTCTTCTTGTGCCTG
Source organism: Methylococcales bacterium (assembly GCA_030654015.1). Lineage (GTDB taxonomy): Bacteria > Pseudomonadota > Gammaproteobacteria > Methylococcales > Methylomonadaceae > UBA4132. The sequence goes on from JAURYI010000107.1 coordinate 49,544, forward strand.
TTCATAGCGAATTTTTTGTAAATCCAACTCCCATAACGCACCTCTCACCAACCCTGCTACACGCAATTTAGTGGCAATCGTTTGGGTTTTCGCGCTGGTATCGGCTTGCTCACCAACAGCAAGTTCTGCATCACGCTGCCCGATATTCCACAACGGCACTTGCACGCCTGCATTGATAAAATGCAGCCTACCGCCATTTGCTCCCGTAGCGGCTTCCTCAAAACTATAACTGGCTTGTGACGCGCCCGCCGTCCAGCTTTTACCACGCTGGGCAAGTGCGGCGGCTTGGTCTTCCAGCGCGTTAAGCCACGCCATATCGGGGAATTTTTCCAGCGTTAAATCGACGACTTTAGCTAAAGTCAATCCATTATCAATTTCAATCGGGTCTTCGTGCGCGACTATCGGAGTCGATTCAGCAAAACTTAACGAGGTGGTCAGCCAAAAGGCAAACAAACACCTGCTAACAAGGTTTAAAGCAAACATAAGAGGGACTCATTGTGTACAAATAACAAAATAAACAGCGTGAGTGTAACGACGCTGATTTCACATAGGGAAAAGACTAGAGGTATGCAGGTGGAGCGCGGGCAGAATGCGGAGAATGATTGAATTGACTCAGCGACAGCACGACAGGTGTGTGCAGCGGTCGGTAAAAAATGACAGAACGTGCTGGAAATACCGTAGGGGACGATGCAAGATAATCAGCACAATACCCATCAGCGATGATTTTGTATGCTCGCTGTACAGGCATTGCAAGGTCTCGACCAAGCCCTGCATCAATACCGACCACCTGCCCTTCAATATCACTGCAAACCGATGATACTTGACACAAAATAGGCTGCGTCGTTTCAAACGCGCTTTCTGATAAAGATTGCGTATAAACTTCAAGCTCTGGGATGTGCAGACCTTGTGTCGAAAAATGCTCGCCAGTATGCGCATGGACTAATGGTGCAATACATTGCAACAGTACCAGAACAAAAACCAGAAATGGGCGAAGTGAGAAAATCATGGAGGCAATATAGGCTATTAAAAAAAAATTAACAACGTGGTGGCGTAATTATATCTCCGTTAATCGTTCAGTTTCTATTTAGCTTTGCTATCATAATATGCTATGCAATCCCATAAAATACTCACAAGGTGTGAGCGTATTTTTATATTTTTCAAGGCTATTATTATGAATGCTCATTCTCGGTTTACGTTGGTATTGAGTGCGATACTGCTGTCTCATGTTGTATCGTGTTCAACGACACCGACACACTCTTATTACCAATCGCCTCCGCGTTACGCGAATGCGCCACCTTATAATAATTGGCAGCGTAATAATTACAATCAAACCGCATATCCGAATAATAATTATGGCTACAGTAATTATGGCAATAATTATGGTGGCGGTGCTGGTCAGAATGGTTATGGCTACAACGGCTACAGCCAGAATGGACGTAAAAATAATAATCGGCAGCCCATAGAAACGCCACAACAGCAACAATATCGTATGCAGGCAGAAGCGCAACAACAACGCTTGCAAGCTGACATGAATAAACAACGTATGCAGGCCGAATTCCAGCAAGAACAGCAAAAAGCCCTGTTGCAACAGCAACAGCAACGTGTTCAATCCGAAGTGGAAAAACAGCGTCTACTGAACGAATACCAGCAACAAAAAGCGATAGCCGAAGCCCAGCAACAACAGAAACAAGCCGAGTTTGCGCAACAGCAACAGCGGATGCAGGTAGAAGCAGAACAGCAACGTTTGCAAGCCGAAGCGCAACAGCAAGTACAACGCGCTCAAGCCGAGGCAGTACAGCAACAGCAAGCCATGCAGGTGCAGGCAGAACAGCAACGGATGCAAGCGGAATTCCAACAGCAAGCTGCACAAGCTCAAGCAGAACAACAGCGCATCCAAGCCGAAGCCCTACAACAGCAACAGCGGATGCAGGCAGAAGCAGAACAGCAACGCTTGCAAGCCGAAGCGCAACTGCAAGTACAACGCGCTCAAGCCGAAGCATTACAGCAACAACAAGCCGCCCAAGCTGCCGCCGCTCAACAACAGGCAGAACAGCAAGCCGCCGCACAAAGAGCCATTGATGCGGCTAAAAAGAAAGCGGAATGTGAAGCGGCAGGATTGCCTGATTGTGATAAGTAATGGGTTAATTCCATAATGACTGCCAGTTCTTAAAGGACTGGCAGTCATAGCTAAACAAAGTTAATAACTCACCGCTAAACCAGACTTTTACTCGCCACTTCATACACGTCTTTAGAAATATCTGGCGTGTGCATAATGCGTTCCAATTGCGCTTTCATCAACGCCTGACGTGCTGAATCAAAACGTCGCCATGACGTTAATGCACCGACCATGCGCGAGGCAACTTGTGGATTCAGCGTATTCAGGGCAATAATCTGGTCAGCAAGAAACGCATAACCCTGACCGTTTGCCGCATGAAAATGCACGGGGTTCGCCTGACTGAATGCACCAATCACTGAGCGCACGCGATTAGGGTTTTTTAAGTCAAATGCGGGGTGTTCCATTAATGCTTGTACGGTAGCAAAGGTGTCTGGCGCGGAGCTGGATGCCTGTAACGCAAACCATTTATCCACCACTAACGCTTCCGCCTGCCATTGCTGATAAAAACTCGCTAAACACGCGGGTTTTTCAGGGTGTGCGCTGTTGACTATCACCGACAATGCCGCCATTTGGTCGGTCATATTACCCGCATCCGCAAATTGCGCACTTGCCCACTGCTGAATATCAGGCTGTTCGAGTTTGCTTAAATACGCCAGACAAATGTTTTTAATACGTCTGCGTCCAATCGCACCCGCATCAAACATCCCTGATTCATCACGATGATTGGCGGTATAAATGGCTTTAAATTCAGCTTGCAGCTGTTCGGCTAAAGTGCGTAATACCAATTCTCGTGCCTGATGAATGCCTAGCACATCAATCACGCGCATTTGTTCGGCCAAATAGGTTTCGGACGGCAGACTGAGCAATAAGGAAAAATACGCCAAGTCAGTCCAGTCATGCGCCAAAACCTGTTTAAATGCGGTGACAATAATCGGATTAACCTGTAGCGGGCGGTTATTTTGCAAGTCGTCAACCAAGCCTAAAATAATCTTGCCTGCCAGTTCCTGCCCTGCTTCCCAGCGGTTAAATTCGTCGCTGTCATAGCTCAATAAAAATGCCAGTTCTTCCAGACTACGTTCCATCACTAATTTCACAGGCGCGGAAAAACCTCTCAATATTGATACGACAGGCGGCTGTTTCAGTTCGGTAAAGGTGAATACCTGCTCGGCTTCGGTGAGTTGCAAAATTACTTCATCGGTTGCCGCCGTGCCGTCTGGGTTTAATAAGCCGACAGTCACAGGAATATGCAGCGGCGGTTTAACGGTTTGATTCGGTGTCGGCGGGCAGTGTTGTTTAATAGTCAACGCCAAGGTTTCAGCCGCTGCGTCATAGTGTTGCGATACGGTTAACACAGGCGTTCCCGCTTGTTCATACCAGCGGCGGAACTGGGTTAAATCAACCGCGTTGGCATCTTCCATCGCCTTAACAAAATCTTCGCAAGTGACTGCTTGTCCATCATGACGGTCAAAATATAAATCACTGCCTTTACGAAACCCGTCCACACCGACCAAGGTACGAATCATGCGCACCACTTCCGCGCCTTTTTCATACACGGTCAGCGTGTAAAAATTGTTAATCTCAATATAGGCTTCGGGGCGTATCGGATGCGCAAGCGGGCCTGCATCTTCGGCAAACTGGCGGGTGCGTAGCATATTGACATCTTCGATACGTTTCACGCCTTTGGAGGTTCTATCAGCGGTAAATTCCTGATCCCTAAAAACGGTAAAACCTTCTTTCAAACTGAGTTGAAACCAGTCGCGACAAGTAACGCGATTACCCGACCAGTTATGAAAATACTCATGCCCGATGACCCCTTCGATATGTTCATAATCAAAATCGGTCGCGGTATCTGGACGCGCCAGTACAAACTTGGTATTAAAGACATTCAGCCCTTTATTTTCCATCGCGCCCATATTGAAATGGCTGACGGCAACAATCATGTATAAGTCTAAATCATACTCACGCCCATAGACTTGTTCATCCCAGAGCATGGCATTTTTTAACGATTGAATCGCATGACCGCATTTGTCTTTATCGTGGGCTTCGACAAAAATTTCTAAATCGACAGTGCGTCCTGACATCGTGGTAAAGGTATCTGCCACACATTCCAACTGCCCCGCCACCAGCGCGAATAAATAACAGGGTTTGTTAAACGGATCTTCCCACGTTACAAAATGGCGGTTGCCATCCAAATCACCATGATGGATGTTATTACCATTAGATAACAGCACAGGATAACGGTCTTTATCGCCGACTAAGGTGGTGGTGAAGCGTGTCATCACATCGGGTCTATCGAAAAAATAAGTGATTTTTCTAAAGCCTTCCGCTTCGCATTGCGTGCAGAGCATTCCATTGGACAGATACAAACCTTCCAGCGCGGTATTGGCTTTGGGATTGATGGTATTTTCAATGGTCAGTACAAAACTGTGTTGTTGCGGGACATTATGAATAATCAGCGAATCTGCCGTCAGGCTATAGTCCGCCTCGGTCAATTCAGTGTCATCGTTTAATACCACGCGCAACAGCGTGAGGTTTTCGCCGTTCAACGTCAATGAAGCCGCAGACGACACACTGGCGGGATTACGCACCATCACCATGCGCGACATAACCTGCGTATTGTCATCATCCAGTGTGAAATTTAACGCCACGCTGTCAATTAAATATTCAGGAACGGTGTAGTTTTTCAGGTAAGTAGTTTGTGGGTTGTTCATGATAAATGACTTAAAAAGTTTAAAAAGGTAGGGTGGGCAACGCTTTTTTGCCCACCACATTGATATAGTGTAAAAGGTGGGCAAAAAAACTGCTCACCCTACTCGCTGACATCCAACATTTTCAAAATGGTTGCACGAATTTGTTGTTGCTTGTCGGTATCAGTAATCGGTTGCAGCTGCTGGTCGGTGATGTAAAACATATCTTCAACGCGGCTGCCGATGGTGGTAATTTTCGCACTGTGCAGATGAATGTGTTGCTGCACAAAAGCGCGACCTACTTTTGACAATAAACCCGCGTGGTCGGTGGTAATCAGCTCCATGATGGTGTGATTACTGAGAGTATCTTCATGAAAATTAATTTCCGTGGGAATCGGAAAATGTTGCGCCTGACGCAGTCGGGTCTGACGGTGGATATTTTTGTACTCTTTTACAGTACCATGTAACAGACTACTGCGCAGGCTGTTACAGATACGGACTTCTCTGAACAATTCGGTAATAGGGTCTCCCGATTGTTCCAGTACCTGAAAGCTGTTCAGCACATAATTATTCATGGTGGTCATGATACGCGCATCGAGAATGGTTAGTCCGAGCTGGTCAAGACACGCGGTACTGATGGAAAAAATACCGTCTTCATCTTTGGTATACACAAACACCTCTGCACTGCCGCGCTGGGTTTGCGGACGCACGATGACCAACGGTAAATCCGCTTCGCTGGTTGAGGCAATAGCGACGGTATGCCAGACGATTTCATCTGAGGAATAGCGCAGAAAATAATCATCGGGAATATATTGCCATGACTGGTCAATAATAATTTCGGCGATACCCTGTTTTATCAGATGTTCTTTTGCTTCCTGTTTATTTTCCCGCAACCGTTCGGCAAGCGTCGCAGGACTTTGCAAGCCTCGGCGTAACGCGCTGTGCGTGCTGGAATACAGATCCATTAATAACGCATCTTTCCATGAATTCCACAATTCAGGATTAGTGGCGCGTATATCGGCAACCGTGAGCAGATAAAGATGGTTAAGGTAGCCGATACTGCCGACTTTTTGCGCGAATTCATGGATTACATCGGGATCGCTGATGTCTTTACGTTGTGCCGTCATCGACATAATCAGGTGGTTGCGCACCAGCCAAGTAATGAGCTTGGTATCACGCGGCGATACATCGTGTTGTACACAAAAATTATGGGCAATTTCTTCGCCTATCACTGAATGATCGCCGTTTTTGCCTTTGGCAATGTCATGAAACAACGCGGCGAGGTACAAAATTTCGGGCTTGGGAATCTGTAAAAACACATCATTGCAAAACGGCAATTCGTCATTGTGTTTCACCAGACAAAAACGGCGCAAATTGGCGACCACAAACAGCGTGTGTTCATCTACAGTGTAAATATGAAACAAATCATATTGCATACGCGCCACAATATTGGCAAAGCCTTCAATATAGGCGGTCAATACGCCATAGCGATTCATGCGTTTAAGTTCATGCGTGATTCTGCGCGGTTGGCGCAATACTTCCATAAACAGGTGATTAGCGGCTTTATTGGCACGATAATCCTCATCTATCAAGTACAGGTTTTTACGAATCAGCCGTAGTGTCGTGGCTCTGATCCCTTTAAGATTCGGATTGAGTTGCAGGATTAAAAATATGCCCAGCAACATCAACGGTTGTTCCTCGAACACGTTCTCATTGGTGGCTTCCAGATAACCATTGATAGCCACAAAATCCTCGTTGACGGGGGTCGTTACGCCATTATTACCGTGTACAAACCGCTCATCAAACAACTGCAATAACATTTCATTCAGACGCTCCAACCCTTGCACGGTTTGAAAATAAAACTGCATGAACTGCTCAACATCCTGATTATGTTGGCTGTTTTCCACCTTAAAACCGAATTGGTGTGCCAGTTCACGCTGATAATCAAAAATCAGCCGATCTTCGGCTCTGTGGGTCAAAAGATGCAAGGCATAACGAATGCGCCACAGCACTTCCAGTGCGGCAACCAGTTCCGCGTATTCCGATTGCGGTAAAAAGCCGTATTTAATCAGCTCCTTAAGCGTAGAGACGTTGTAATGGCGTTTAAACACCCACGCAATGACCTGTCGGTCACGCAGTCCGCCCGGGCCTTCTTTTATGTTCGGTTCCAGATTGTAGGCGGTGTCGTGAAAGCGGGCATAACGATGCCGCTGTTCTTCCATTTTGGCGGCGAAAAAGTCATTTGATGACCAGATTTTATCGGGGCCGGTTGCTTGTTTCAACCGTTGAAACAGTTCCGCGTTACCATAAATCAGGCGGCTTTCCATCAAACTGGTCATGATAGTCTGATCGTCCAAGGCTTCGCTGACGCATTGCGCAATGGTGCGCACACTCTGCCCAGGTTTTAGACCTATATCCCACAGAAAGGTGAAAAAATTAGCCAGTGGTTCCTGATAAACGGCGGTATTGTTGCTGTCCAGCAGGACAATAATATCAATATCAGAATACGGAAATAATTCCTGTCTGCCATAACCGCCCACCGCACACAATGATAAGCGCGGTGCATAGTCGCCTAAAAAATGCTGCCAGCAACAACTCAGAATTGTATCAATAAACGCTGATTTTTCTTTCAGCAGTTTGCCGACCGAACGTTGCGGATTGAATTTTTGTCGCAATTCAGTATCATGTTGTTTTAATAAGTTCTTAAATTGCAACAGGGTGTCTTTTTGCGCGAATAACGAGGCGGTAATGGTTTTGTGTAAGGTCATCACATTTCTTCTTGGCGCAAGGTCAGAATCTCATAACCTGTCGGAGTGACTAAAATAGTATGTTCATATTGTGCCGATAAACTGCGATCTTTCGTCACTGCAACCCAGCCATCGGGCAGAATTTTAACTTCTTTTTTGCCCAGATTAATCATCGGTTCAATGGTTAAAATCATGCCAGCATCCAATACTTCACCCGTTCCCGCTTTGCCGTAATGCAGCACTTGCGGTTCTTCATGAAATTTTTTGCCGATACCGTGTCCGCAAAATTCACGCACTACAGAATAACGGTTGGATTCGGCGTGTTTTTGAATCGCATGACCGACATCGCCTAATCGCGCCCCTGCTTTGACCTGTTCAATACCCAGATACATCGCTTCCTGAGTGATTTTACACAGGCGTTTAGCGTGTGCGCTGACTTCGCCGACATAGAACATTTTGCTGGTATCACCATGATAACCGTCTTTAATGACCGTAATATCAACATTAATGATGTCGCCCGCTTTGAGTTTTTTCTCATTGGGTATACCGTGGCATACCTGCTGATTGACAGACGTACAAATAGATTTAGGAAAGCCTTTGTAATTCAGCGGTGCGGGAATAACTTTCTGCACATCCACCATGTAATTATGACAAATCAAATCCAGCTCATTAGTAGTGATCCCTGCAACCACATGAGGCTCTATCATTTCGAGGACTTCGGCGGCAAGTCTGCCAGCGATGCGCATTTTTTCAATTTCAGCTTCGGTTTTAATAATAATCATAATTTAAGGCATAAGAGACAAGATTCAAGGTTCAAGGCGCAATTCACGGTGTTTATCCGCTGACTTTTGAACCTCAGTACAGGCGATTTTAACAGAGTTCAGCTTGTTGTAAAAAGCTAATCGTGATATAAAGGCAAGTTCATTTTTGTAACAATACTCACACTTGTCGTCACGTTTGATAGGGTGCTTGTGCAATCGGTTTGTCTCAAATCTGATTGTAGCAAGTTATCAAACGGGATAAGTGGCGGCGTAACCCACTCGGATAGTATCCGAATTTAAAATCTTAGGAGATATAAATGGCAGCAGTATCCATGCGTCAAATGCTTGAAGCGGGTGTTCACTTTGGACACCAAACTCGTTACTGGAACCCTAAAATGGCACCGTTCATTTTCGGCGCGCGTAACAAAATCCATATCATTGATTTGGAACAAACGCTTCCACTGTTCAACGACGCAATGAATTATCTGAGTCAGATGGCAGCAAACAAAGGCACTATCTTGTTTGTCGGCACTAAAAAAGCAGCGCGTAAAGTCGTTGCAGAAGAAGCGGCAAAATGCGGTATGCCTTACGTCAACCACCGTTGGTTAGGTGGCATGATGACTAACTTCAAAACCATCAAAAAATCTATCAGCCGTTTAAAAGAACTGGAAGCGATGAAAGCTGACGGTACACTGTATCAACGTTTTGGTAAAAAAGAAGCCTTGGGCATGGAACGCGAACTGGAAAAACTGGAACGCAGCTTAGGCGGTATTAAAGACATGAAAGGCGTTCCAGATGTTATTTTTGTACTGGATGTCGGTTACGAAAAAAATGCTATCAGCGAAGCCATCAAATTAGGCATTCCTGTTGTCGGCATTGTGGATTCTAACAATTCACCTGAAAAAATTGACTACATTATTCCAGGTAATGATGACTCGATTCGCGCTGTTAAACTGTATTGCGAAAGCGTTGCAGCAGCCGTATTAGAAGCAAAATCAGCTACCTTGGGTTTATCAGCAAAAGCAGATGACTTTGTTGAAGAAGCCGTAGCAGAATAAGCCAATAACCTGCCCTAACCAGCAAGTTTAAATAACACAAAAACGCCTCCTTTAAGGGGGCGTTTTTACAGTAACGACAGAGTGAGAAAAATATGAGTACAGTAATTAGTGCAGCAATGGTGAAAGAACTGCGTGAAAGAACCAGCTCAGGCATGATGGAATGTAAAAAAGCCTTAGTTGAAGCCAATGGTGACATGGAATTAGCCATTGAAAATATGAGAAAATCAGGCGCGGCAAAAGCGGACAAAAAATCAGGTCGTATTGCAGCTGAAGGCATTATCGGCGTTAAAGTCAGTGACAACGGCAAAGCGGTTGCTATCGTTGATATTAACTGTGAAACTGATTTCGTAGCAAAAGCAGAATCATTTGTATCGTTCGTTAATGGCGTTACCGAAGGTTTATTAAATGCTGACATCGAAACCGAAGAACAATTACTGGCTATGCCTCTGGAAGGCGGCGTAACCGTTGATGAAATGCGTCGTGGTTTAATCTCAACCTTAGGCGAAAACATCACTGTCAGACGTTTTGAAAAATTCAAAACTGACGGCGGTACAGCGTGTTACTTACACGGTAACAAAATCGGCGTTATCGTTGAATTAGCAGTCGCTGATGGTGAACTAGGCAAAGACATCGCCATGCACATTGCCGCGAGTAAACCAGTGTGTGTTTCTGAAGACCAAGTTTCTCCAGAAATCATTGAAAAAGAAAAAGAAATTTTTCTGGCTCAGCAAGAAGAAAAAATCAAAGGCAAACCCGCTGACATCGTTGAAAAAATGATTGCAGGTCGCGTCAGCAAATTCTTGGGCGAAGTGACTTTATTAGGTCAAGCATTCATCAAAGACGACAAAAAAACCGTTGGTCAGTTAGCGAAAGAAAAAGGCAACACCATCGTGCGTTTTAGCCGTTTTGAAGTCGGTGAAGGTATCGAGAAAAAAGAAGAAAACTTTGCTGAAGAAGTGGCGGCGTATGCCGATAGCTTCAAGTAAGCGGTAGGCGGTAGGTTGGGGTGCGTTAGTAACCCAACATCGACCTATGTTGTTGTGTTGGGTAAAATTCGTTTTACCCAACCCGCACACTCAATATCTATAAGGGGGAATTATGCAATGGCAAGATGTATTGGCAGATAAATCATTACGCGACTTACCTTATAAAATAGAATTAAATGAATACGGTCATATCGAAATGTCGCCCGCCTCTTTTACACACAGTCGTTTTCAAGCTAAATTAGCGGCTTTATTAAGCAACCAATTAGACGGTGAAGTATTTACTGAGTTGGCTATCGTAACGGATAAAGGCGTTAAAGTACCTGATGTAGCGTGGAGTTCAGACGATTATTTTCAACGTCATAAAAATGATATTGCCGCTACTGCCGCTCCAGAAATTTGTATTGAAATCATTTCTCCTTCAAATAGTCAACGGGAAATGCGGGCAAAAATTAAATTATATTTAAAAGCAGGTGCTATTGAAGTATGGCTGGTCAATGAACAAGGAAATGTTCGTTTTTTTGATGTTAATGGACAACGTGAACACAGTGGTTTTAATGTGAATATTGATAAGTTGATTTAATACCATCCGATGACAGAACAAATCGCCCGTGTCCTTTTAATTGATTTGGAAAATTGCCCAAGTCAAATTAATCAATTAATGACACACTTGGAGAAATATTCAATGGTCGTGGTTTGTTATGCCCAAAGTGGAGCAAAAATCCCCATTGATTGGCTAATGCCTTTAACAGGTATAGTGAATAATAAACGTTTAAAATGGGTCAAAATGCCCACAACTGGCAAAAATGCCGCTGATTTTGGTATTACCTTTTGGGCGGGTGTGCTTATGGCAAAATTACCACCCAACACGCATTTTGATATTGTGTCTAATGATACTGATTTAGATCATGTGGTAGGCTTACTCATTGACCAAAAACGCACAGCCGAGCGTGTTGGTACTAAAAAAGAAGTGTTACCTATTCCAACAGCAATAGTAACAACAAAGACAGATTTAAAACTACAAGAATACTATTTACATGAATATTGTTTATCCCTGATAAATATGAAAACAGGTAAGCCAGCAAAAAAAGAAACACTGTTGAACAGTATTAAAGCTAAATTCAAATCAGATAATATTGATGCAGAACAATTAGTTAAATCTCTGATTAAAAATGGCATAATCGACAGTAGCAATGAAAATAAAATTATGTATAACGAACAAAAATTAATTCAACTTGCGAACACCATTTAAATGATAGATTGTAGAAATTTAAATTATACAGAAACTCTTCAAAAAATAGCGCAGTTACAAGAAGATATTGAATGTCTTGAAAAAAACATACATGAACAAGTACCGTGGGGATTAGCTGAAAATTTTGTATCCAGTAAATTAATATTTTTAAACTGGGTAGAAGAAATAGAGTTTCTTTTAAATGAATACGAAAGTAAAAAATGATTAATGGATTGCAATTTCAGTTTTTCCCACGTTCAAGGGGAATGACTATGGAGATGAAATCTATAACTTCTTGTTTTGAACAAGAGTTTGAAAAAATTAAATCCCCTGAGAAAAACTTATCCAGTAATCAAGTATTAGAAATCATAAGACCTCATCTTGAGAACATTGGATTTACAGTTGAAACAGGAAAATCAAGGCTTCAAAAAATAAACATCCCTGTTTTATTCGGTGTTGATAACACGATTGATAAATCGTTTAATGCTGATGCCGTGAGTAATGATGGAAAAATTGTTATTGAAGTTGAAGCAGGCAGAGCGACAGAAAATAATCAATTCTTAAAAGATATTTTTCAAGCCTGTATGATGTTTGGAGTTGAATACTTGGTTATCGTTGTTAGAAATGAATATAGAGGACATAAGGATTTTGAAATCATTTATACCTTTTTAGAAACTCTTTATATTTCTAGCCGTCTTCATCTTCCATTAAAAGGAATACTGCTAATTGGATATTAGCAAAATAAAAAAGAGCTGTTATCACAATATGAGTACCCTAATTTATTAACCACTACTAATCCCCAATAAAACTATGACTAAATTAATTTGCCAAAGAATTTTACTGAAGTTAAGCGGTGAAGCGTTAAGCAGCGCGAACGGTGGTAGTATTGATGCCGATATTGTCAGTCGTCTTGCTACCGAAATTAAAGAATTATGTGATGCCGGCATTCAAGTCGGTCTGGTGATTGGTGGCGGTAACATCTTACGCGGTGCAGAAAAAGCCTCGGAAGGTTTGGATCGTGTGACCAGTGACCAGATGGGAATGTTAGCGACGGTAATCAATGCCTTGGCAATGCAGGATGCGTTGGAACATCAAGGGCAACAAGTGCGTGTTATGTCCGCCCTTAAAATCAATCAGGTGTGTGAAGATTATATTCGCCGCCGTGCCGTCAGACATTTGGAAAAAGGTCGTGTGGTGATTTTTGCCGCTGGCACTGGCAATCCGTTTTTTACTACCGATTCGGCGGCAAGTCTTCGCGCTATTGAAATTAACGCAGGCTTGATGATTAAAGCCACCAAAGTAAAAGGTGTGTATTCGGCAGACCCTGAAAAAGTCAAGGATGCCATTTTTTATCCGCACTTGACGTATGACGAAGCTCTGGATCAGCGGCTGAATGTCATGGACACTACCGCATTGGTATTGTGTCGCGATAACAATGTACCGATGCGCGTGATGAACGTATTTGAGCAAGGTGCAATCATGAAATTAATGATGGGTGCAGATATTGGCTCATTGATTGAACGAGGAACAGAATTATGATTAATGATATTCAACAAAGTGCCGCAACCCGCATGGGCAAAAGTATTGAAGCCCTTAAACAGGAATTTTCCAAAATAAGAACAGGCAGAGCGCATCCCAGTCTGTTGGATCAAGTGGTAGTGTCTTATTATGGCACGGATTCCGCCATTTCTGCGGTAGCGAATGTGGCTGTTGAAGATGCCAGAACGCTGAGTATTACGCCTTGGGAAAAGTCGATGGTGACGGCGATTGAAAAAGCAATTTTAAAATCCGATTTGGGTTTGAACCCCAACACCAACGGTATGACCATTCGCATTCCATTACCCGCACTCACCGAAGAACGCCGCAAATCATTAGTGAAAGTCGTTAAACACGAAGCGGAAAATGGACGGGTGGCTATCCGTAACATTCGCCGCGATGCCAATTCTGACGTTCAGAAATTATTAAAAGACAAAAAAGTGTCCGAAGATGATGCACGCGATGCCGAAGACAAAATCCAAAAATTAACCGACCAATACATTAAAGACGTAGAAAAATTATTGGAAGCGAAAGAGGCGGATTTGTTATCAATGTAATTGCCCAACTTTTTTCTGTCACTTGTGTGAGATACCGCCATGTCTACTGATGATCCTAGCCCCGTCAACCCTAATCCACGTCATATCGCCATTATCATGGACGGTAATGGTCGCTGGGCGCAAAAACGTTTTATGCCGCGTGCGGTGGGTCATCAGGCGGGCGTTAAAACCGTCCGCAAAATAGTCGAATACTGTGCCAATAACAATATTGAAGTATTAACGCTGTTTGCTTTCAGTAGTGAAAACTGGCGACGACCGGAAAGTGAAGTGTCGTTATTAATGGCACTGTTCATGGCAACCTTGCAACGGGAAATAGACAAGCTGCATCGCAACAACATCCGCTTGCGTTTTATCGGTGACAGATCTGCATTTCCTGAAAAACTGCAAACAAAAATGGCAGAAGGCGAAGCGCAAACCGAACACAATACCGCTCTCACCTTGGTCATTGCCGCTAATTACGGCGGTCATTGGGATATGTGTCAGGCATTTCAACGCATCGCCGCCAAAATCACGGCGGGTGAACTGACTGAGCAAGACATCACGGAAGAACTGATTAACCAGCATTTATCGACCGCTAACCTGCCTGAACCAGACCTCTTTATTCGCACTGGCGGCGAAGAACGGGTCAGTAATTTTATGTTATGGCAATTAGCTTATGCGGAAATGTATTTTACCCCGACGCTCTGGCCTGATTTTGACCAGAATTCTCTAGCCGAGGCGATTACCAGCTTTAAGGGTCGCCAACGCCGCTTTGGTCATACGGGCGAGCAAGTGCTTGGCCAGTCTGTCACTCCATAACTCTTAACCTGTAGAACGTATCACTATGTTAAAACAACGAATTATCACCGCCGCTATCTTGGCAACAGGGATTGTGTCAGCGGTACTTATGCTGTCTTCGGATTATTTTTCCCTGCTCATTGCTATTATTGTGTTAATCGGTGCGTGGGAATGGCTGAATCTGTGTGATATCAACAGCACTGGTAAACGCGCCGTGTTTATCGGCACACTGATTTTTGCCATGTTATTTATTCACTTGTGGACGTATATTTTAGAAGCCCTCGTCCCCGTCATGGATAATTTAGCGGAAAAATACAAATTCCAGATGGAAGATATTCGTAAACAATCGGGTATTTTAGAATGGTTGCTGATACCTGCGGTGTTGTTCTGGCTGTTGACTATGATGCTGATTCGCAAAGCTCCGCAAGAAATGCTGAACTACCACCCGCGCTTACGTTATAAAGCATTAATCGGCTGGGGTGTTCTATTGGCAAGCTGGATGTTTTTAGCAAGATTACGCGCGTTTTATGGCAGTGAACTGACACTGTATCTCTTATTATTGATCTGGGCTGCCGATATTGCCGCTTATTTTTCAGGCAAAAAATGGGGCAAAACCAAACTGGCACCCGACATCAGCCCAGGTAAAACCGTTGAAGGTGTCTATGGTGCGCTAGTTGCCGCCGCTGTCTGTGCCATCATCCTGTGTATCGCCTTAAGCGTTATTTACGGTAAACCAGTGACGTTTATGGTCGCAGGTGATTTGATTTTATTATCCATCATCACCGTGCAAATATCGGTGTATGGGGATTTATTTTTCAGTCTAGTCAAACGTCAACGCGGCGTAAAAGACAGCGGTAACTTGTTACCCGGTCATGGTGGCATACTCGATAGAATTGATAGCCTGATTGCCGCCGCCCCCATATTTTATGCGGGCATTTATTTGATTTACATGGTTTTATTAGCCCCAGCCGAATAAGAGACATATTATGAAAAAAGGTATTTGCATACTCGGCGCAACGGGTTCAATCGGTGTCAGCACACTCGATGTCGTCGCCAGACATTCACATCTTTACAAAGTGATTGCCTTAACCGCCAACACCAATATCACCGACCTATATGAGCAGTGCGTCACCCATCATCCTGAAGTGGTGGTTGTGGTCAACGAAGCGAAAGCCGCAGAATTTAAAGCCCAGCTGCAAAATTCGCCTGTGTCTGATATTGAAGTATTATCAGGCGCGGCGGCATTAGAACACGTTGCCACGCTGGATAATGTGGATTCTGTGATGGCGGCAATCGTCGGCGCGGCAGGTTTATTGCCCAGCTTGGCGGCGGCAAAAGCAGGTAAAACCATTTTGCTTGCCAACAAAGAAGCACTGGTCATGTCAGGTGCTATTTTCATGGATGCCGTGGAAAAATCAGGCGCACAACTGTTGCCGATAGACAGCGAACACAACGCCATTTTTCAATGTATGCCCGCCGCTTACACCTCAGGCGCGAAAGCGAAAAGCGTTAGACGTATCTTATTAACTGCGTCAGGCGGCCCGTTCCGTTCTATGCCCATCGAAAATATGGTTGATGTTACGCCCGCGCAAGCCGTGGCACATCCTAACTGGGACATGGGCAGAAAAATATCGGTCGATTCTGCCACCATGATGAACAAAGGCTTGGAAATGATTGAAGCCTGTTTATTATTCGACATGAAACCCGAACAAATCCAGATTGTTATTCATCCGCAAAGCGTGATTCATTCAATGGTGGATTATGTCGATGGTACGGTGCTGGCACAAATGGGTAATCCTGATATGCGTATTCCCATTGCTTACTCACTCGCATGGCCAGAACGCTTTGATTCAGGCGTTGCCCCATTGGATATTTTTCAAGTGGCACGGATGGATTTTGAAGAACCCAATTTGCAACGTTTCCCCTGTTTGCGACTCGCATACCAAGCCATTAATGCAGGCGGCATCATGCCCACCGTATTAAACGCGGCGAATGAAATCGCCGTTGAAGCGTTTTTAAATGAGCAACTGCGCTTCACCGATATTGCCGTTATCATTGAACGCACCATGGCGCAATTTACCGCGACCGCCGCTGATAGCCTGAGCCTGATTTTAGAGGCAGATGCGAGTGCGCGTGTAGTTGCTAACCAGCAGATTACCGAACTGTAAGTTAAAAGCTGTCAGGTTTTAAAAATCTGACAGCTTTATAAAACCGCTGTAATATCTACGTTTGTCACTCCCACATTTTTTCTTAGAAAAAGTCTAATCATGGATTTACTGCATACGCTGTTTTACTTCATTGTTGCCATTGGTATTCTGGTGGCATTTCATGAATTCGGGCATTTTTGGGTCGCGCGCAAAGTCGGCGTTAAAGTGTTGCGCTTTTCTATCGGCTTCGGCAAAGTGTTCTGGTCGTATCAAAAAAATCCTGCCGATACCGAATATGTATTATCCGCCATTCCCTTGGGCGGCTATGTCAAAATGGTCGATGAGCGTGAAGGTGAAGTCGCTCCAGAAGACCTGCCCTATTCTTTCAATCGTCAACCCGTCTGGGCAAGAATCGCTATTGTTGCCGCAGGGCCGCTGTTTAATCTCATGCTTGCCGTCATCCTGTTTTGGGGCGTGTTAGTTATCGGTGAAACAGGCATTAAACCGATACTCGGCGCGGTCGAACAAGGCACACTAGCGGCACAGGCAGGCTTTCAGGAAGGCGATGAAATCACCGCTGTGAATGGCAAACTCACCCCGACATGGATAGATGCAATGGAAAACATTGTGTCTTCCGCCCTTGAAGGTGAACAAATTATTACCGTCAACGTCACCCATGACAGCGAACCAGCCACTAGAACCCTCACGCTTGATGAACAGGACAAAATAGATGCCGCCGCATTCTACAAACGCCTTGGATTTAAGCCGTGGTCGCCCAGTTTAAAGCCTATTATCGGGCGTGTACTGCCTGATAGTTCAGCTCTGGCAGCCGACTTGCGCAAAGGCGATTTAATCATCAGTGCCGATAACACCGCGATAAAAGACTGGCAACAATGGGTCGAAATCATCAAAGCCCATCCTGATATTGCCATACATTTAATGATTGAACGTGATGGCGTAAGAATGCCCATCAGCATCACTCCTAAAGCAGAAAAAGTCGGCGATAAAACCGAAGGCAAAATTGGTGCAGGGGTGCTTGTTCCTGAAGAATTAATCAAATCCATCACTGTTGAACGCGCTTTATCGCCTATTGACGCTATTCCCGCCGCGTTTAAAACCACATATTTTTACTGCACCTCAACGTTAAAAATGATGGGCAGAATGTTAATCGGCAAAGCCTCGGTGGAAAATCTCAGCGGCCCGATTAGTATCGCGCAATATGCAGGGCAATCTGCCGACATGGGTTTTGTTGCCTTTATCAAATTTCTGGGCTTGGTCAGTGTCAGTTTGGGCGTGTTAAATTTACTGCCCATTCCCGTTTTAGATGGCGGTCACTTATTATTTTTCGCGCTGGAAGCGATACTACGCAAGCCTGTCCCCGAAAAAGTACAACTGTTTTTTCAACAAGTGGGACTCACTTTATTAATGCTGTTAATGGCAATCGCCATGTTTGTAGACGTACAGCGATTATTCCAATAATCCACCTAACCTAATGAGAAAATCATGAAAAAAATTATCACACTGGCGGCAGTATCGCTGCTCGGACTGACATTTTCAGCGGCTCACGCAGACGAAAATACCGTTAAAGCATCCATCGCCAAATCCATGCCCACCATGAAAGTTGATGCTATCAAGGCATCGGAAGTGAAAGGTCTGTATGAAGTTTCAGTCGGCAGCAGTGTGTTTTATGTCTCTGAAGATGGTAAATACCTGTTAGAAGGACATTTAATCGATATCGCCGCGCGGAAAGATTTAACCGAAGGCAGACATAATGATGCACACGTCAAAGCTCTTAACAAGCTGGGCGTAGATAAAATGATTGTTTTCAAACCCAAAACCAGCAAATATACAGTGACTATTTTCACTGACATCGACTGTGGCTACTGCCGTAAATTACATTCCGAAATTGATACCTACTTGGCAGAAGGCATCACCATTCAATACATCTTCTTCCCCAGAGCTGGCAAAGACACCGATTCTTATAAAAAAGCCGTTTCTGTCTGGTGTGCGGATGACCGCAAAGCCGCACTGACTGCCGCTAAAAAGAACGAAGCCGTCAAACCAAAAACCTGTGACAATCCTGTTGATGAACACATGAAACTGGCGGGCGAATTTGAAATCAACGGCACGCCCACCATCGTGTCAGAAAAAGGCACTGTTTATCCGGGTTATCTGCCCGCCAAACAATTAGCAGAAATGCTGAAAACCGAAAACGAGGCGAAATAATTTATAGCCAACATTCTTTCTGTCACTCATCTTATTTGTGAGTGACAGGATATTGTATTTTAAGCCGCGCAGATGCTTTTTACCGAAGAGAAGAAAGCTAGCCACCAAACAAAAAAGCCTCGGTTGTAAAACAACCGAGGCTTTTTAATGTTTAAAGCGACTTGCTAAAGACGTTGCATTGCAACGTCTCTACACGACTTATTCGTCTTTTGGCTTAGCGCGTCTTGAGGTTGAACTCATGCGTTTTTTGCTTTTATCAGGTTTTTTCTCGCCGCCTTCGACTATTTTGCTACCGTCCATTTTGGAAATGTTCAGTAACTGACCTGCTACGCGAATTTTTTTCAATTCTTGTAACAGTTCTTTCGGCATACCCGCAGGTAATTCAACGGTACTAAAAGTATCGGAGATTTTGATTCTGGCGATATGATCGCCATCAATACCTGTTTCGTTAGCGATTGCGCCGACGATATTACCCGGTTTAACGCCATGCGCGTGACCGACTTCGATACGGAAGGTTTCCATTTCTATGTCACTGCCAAAACTGCGTTTTGGTTTGCGTTCTCTGTCACCTCTATCGCCACGATCCGCTCTGTCGCCTCTATCGCGTGATGGACGGTCGTCACGATCACGACGTGGACTATCTTCACGGCTGTCTTTGACTTTTTTCGGTGGTTGCATCAGTAAAGGCGTATCGCCTTGTACTAATTTAGCGAGTGCGGCGGCAATTTCCAAAGCACTGACATTGTGTTCTTGTTGATACTGTTCCAGCAATTGACTAAAGAAACTCAGTTCTTCTGCCGCTAAGGTATCGGTAATGTTTTGTTTGAAGCGGGCAATACGTTTGTTGTTGATGACTTCGGTAGACGGCAAGCCCATTTCTTCAACTTTTTGTTTGGTGGCTTTTTCAATATTACCGAGTAATTTTCTTTCTCGTGGCGCAATAAATAAAATCGCATCACCTGTACGGCCAGCACGACCTGTACGACCAATACGATGCACATAAGATTCGGTATCGTAAGGAATGTCATAGTTAACAACGTGAGTAATACGGTCAACGTCTAAACCACGCGCCGCTACGTCGGTTGCAATCAGAATATCCAGTTTGCCGTTTTTCAAATGCGCAATACTGCGTTCGCGTAGAGCTTGTGACATATCACCGTTAATCGCGGCGGCTGAATAACCACGCGCTTCCAGTTTTTCCGCCAGTTCAACGGTCGCCGTTTTGGTTCTGACGAAAATAATCATCCCGTCAAAGGTTTCCACTTCGAGGATGCGTGTCAATGCGTCCAGTTTGTGTACGCCACTGACCACCCAAAAGCGTTGGCGAATATTTTCCGCAGACGCAGTGGTCACTTTAATGGTGATTTGTTCGGGTTCGTGCAAATATTTTTGCGCAATTTTGCGAATAATTGAGGGCATAGTTGCCGAAAATAACGCAATTTGGCGTTTTTCGGGTATTTGTTCTAATATCCATTCAACGTCATCAATAAAGCCCATGCGTAACATTTCATCGGCTTCATCCAATACCAAAGTGCTTAACTTGTCGAGATTAAGCGTGCCTTTTCTCATGTGATCCATCACACGGCCTGGTGTACCGACCACAACGTGTGCGCCGCGTTTCAGTTGACGTAATTGGGTGCTGTAATCTTGTCCGCCGTAAATCGGCAGCACATGAAAACCTTTTAAATGCGCAGCATAACGTTGAAATGCTTCGGCAACCTGAATAGCCAATTCGCGAGTTGGTGCAAGCACTAACACTTGCGGGTCTTTTTGTTTTAAATCAATGCCAGACAAAATCGGTAATGCAAACGCGGCAGTTTTTCCTGTGCCTGTTTGTGCTTGCCCTAAAACGTCTTTGCCTTGCAGCATGAAGGGAATAACTTGAGCTTGAATGGGTGAAGGTGTTTCATAACCGACATCGTTAAGTGCTTTTAGCAGGGGTTCACTCAGTGCTAAATCACGGAAAGAGGGTAATGTTGAAACATCGTTGGTCATGTATGTACCTGTATGGAGTCTTTGGGGATGCGCGAAAGCGCGGGGAAATGTTTATTTGTAAATTATACCGCATAATGCCGTCATGTTACTAACTGATGTAAGCAATAAACTTCTTAAAGTGAAGGAAAAACGGCTAATGAACAAAGAATTGGACGCAGAGCCGCAGCATTCAAGTAGTTGCAACTCTTGCGCAAGCCAAGCTACGCGCGTTAGCTTACATTTTTCCAACCGCCGCCCAAGGCTTTATACAAGCTGATTAAATAAGTGCTGACTTGTCCTTGACTACCAACCGATTGTTCTTGTAGGGATAATAAAGTACGCTGCGTCTGCTGCACATTGAGAAAATCCGTTAAACCCGATTCATATTGATACCGTGCTAATGCCATTGCACGTTGCGCGGTTTGCGTGGCGCGGTTTAAATCATTCAGGCGTTGCTGTTCCTGCACCATGCCGACTAACGCATTTTCCACATCTTTTAACGCCGTCAATACCGTGGTTTCATAAGTGGCTAAGGCTTGTTCCTGCTTGGCATTTTGGACTGCGATATTTTGTCGTATCTGCCCTGCATTAAAAATGGGGAACGTCATTTTGCCTAATACGTTATCCACCAAGCCCGCCGCTGTAAATACATTACTGGCTTTTATGGCTTCCAAACCGATTAAACCACTCAGAGTAAATTGAGGATACAGCGCGGCAGTCGCCACGCCAATTTGTGCGGTTTGCGCGGCTAATTCGCGCTCTGCCAGTCGTATATCAGGACGTTGGCGCAACACATCGGCAGGCACACCGACCGCGATTTTTAAATTAGCGGTTGGAATGGGTTTCTTAATCGCCAGTTCCGCATTCAAACTGGCAGGAGTCACGCCCAACAATACCGCTAATTGATGCTGATTTTCAGCGATTTGGGTTTTTAAACTGGGCAAAGTGGCCGTTAATTGCTCAACACTGCTTAACGCTTGTTCCGCATCTAATTTATTAGTTAAACCCGCTTGCCAACGCCACAACGCTAATTGATAAATCTCAGTTTGCGCGAGTAAATTCTGTTCCGCGACCAGCAATTGCGCTTGCGAAGTGCGCATCTGCACATAATTTAACGCCACCTCGGCAACCAAACTCACCATCACATCTTGATAACTGGCTTCGGTCGCCTCCATTGCCGCTTGCGTGCTTTCGACCGAACGCGCAATACGCCCGAAAATATCAATTTCCCAACTGGCATCCAAACCCAAACTGTAACGCGCATTCCGTTTATCAGTAGCACCGCTATAAGTTTCCCCTGTGGTACTACCGAAATTAATTTTTGGATAAAAATTGGCTTTGGCAATACCCCGTTGCGCTCTGGCTTCATTGATTCTAGCCAAGGCTTTTTTTAAATCAAAATTGCCGTTAATACTGCGTTCGATTAACTGCGACAACTGCGGATCATTAAACGTCGCCCACCAATTAGCCAAGGCTTTCGCATTAAGTACCTGCGAATTTCCGCTACTGTTATGCCACTGCTTGGGTAAATATGATTTAGGCGCGACATAATCAGGCCCAACGGCACAAGCACCGAGCAACAGACTGATAACAACAGCATTGAGTTTTAAAATAGGTTTAGTCAAAGACACAAAATTAGTCGCTTTAAAATTGATATAAGGATGAGCTGATGGCGAAGGCTCATTATTCGCGGTTGATGGGCTTCGTGTCTCAGCCTGTCTTATCGTGCTACAGGCTAACTTGACTAGCTTGGTTTGTCATAGTTCCAGTAAGTGCTTCTTGAAATAAGAGAGCCATCATTATGTTCGCTAAGCATGGATTTCGACTCAATATTGTAGAAGTTATGAGTTATTTCAGAAGAACCAAATATTTCCCGATTTAATGGATTTTCAGCGTATGAATTGTAATAAATATGTAGTCCATCGAGATGGGTTTCTTTATATACGCGCTTTTCTGAATATTGGTCAATATATCCAAACCAGCCATCGCCACATTTATATCTCCTCGATTGAATCATGCAGTTTTGTATATTACCTTGAACGATTACTTTGCTGAAAGTTGCTGTCGTGGAAAATATCACGGCACTAATTTCTTTAAAATTTGGTGTTGTAAATACGCCTAGCTTTAGTGCTGAGCCATTGCTTTTTGTCACAGTATTAATATGCTTATTTTTGAATAAAATTTCTCCATCACTCCCAATTCCATTTAATGATGGAGCATCACAAGCATATAAGACTCTGTTAAGTGCCTGATTATTTTGTCTTGAAAATGCGGGTTGTTCAAAAGGTGCTATAGCTAATATAAAAGGATTACCTTTTACATGATTCTTTTGTCCGTACTGTCTAAGAAATTTTTCATGTTTAGAGTTAATTGCATTTAGAAGTCTTATAGTTGCATATTCTAAAATTTCATTTCTTGGTTTGTTAAGATACTTATCCAGAACTTCTGAACTCCATTCTGGTTCATCAGATTCCGCACTGTTAGCCGTAACCGCTTCTATACTTAGCTTTTTGTTTTGTTCTGTACTTACAGTGAAATCAGGGCTTTGATTTGTAAAATCAACTTCCATATTTAATTCTTTAAAAGCTTTGTATAGGTATAATTCCCAAAAAGACGAATTGAATGTTGTTTGAAATTCTTTAACAAACTTTTTATCTCTATCTATAAAACCCATAGCCCATGAATTTATAACTTCTCTCATTGGCTCTGCCGATTCTTTCAATAGCACTTTAAAATGCTGATGAAGTTTATTGTCTTCGTAACGCGGTGCAAACAAATTAATCAACGCATTATCTCCAATCCATCTTTATAGTTCACTTCCGATTGCTTCTGTCCATTTTCAGACCACCATGTACTTAATCCATCCTTTTTTCCATCCTTGAAGTTCACTTCCGCTCGTCTCTGTCCATTTTCATACCACTCTGTATGTAATCCTTCTTCTTTTTCATCCTTGTAGTTCCCTTCCCCTTTCTTCTGTCCATTGTCGTACCACGCTGTAATTAATCCATTCACGTTTCCATTCTTGTAGTGCGTTTCCGATTTTGCTTGTCCATTTTTATACCAAGTTACATATAATCCATCCCATTTTTCATTCTTGTAGTTTACTTCCGATTCTTTCTGTCCATTTTCATACCAAGTTACATATAATCCATCCAAATTCCCATCCTTGGAGTTTATTTCCGATTTTTTATCTCCATATTTATACCAACTTGTCTCTAAGCCATCCAGTTTTCCATCCTTGTAGTTTGTTTCCATTTTCTTATATCCGTTTTCATACCAACTTGCATCTAAGCCATTCTTTTTTCCATTCTTGTAGTGCCTTTCCGATTTTACCTGACCATTGTCATAAGGTAACGGTATATATATACCCGTGAACGGCTCGTTACTATTAGGGATATAAGCAAGGTTATTTCGATATTCTATAGTCTTTGTTACGACCTCATCTACATTAACATACCAAGTTAAAACCAGAGATACAGTGAGCAAAAACACGAAAACGATAATTTTAGTTTTATTACTCCATAGCCGTGTAGCGATGTTGTCGCCTGAGGCATTACTCCTATCCAACATACTGCCGCAATGTCGGCATTTCTTGGCAATCGCTAAGATTTTTTCACCACAAAAATCACAGTTCTTTGTGGCTTCTGGTTCTGGCGGTGTTGATTGAATAGGGGTTGGCTCAATTGAAACGGTGGCATTTTTTCCCAATACCGTTATCGGCGCATTGCATTTTTTGCATTTACCCGTTTTGGTTTCTAAAGGAATTTTGTCATCACTCAGAAAATGACTGGTATTACAATTTTTGCATATTATTTCCATAATTATCCTTACCAAAAATGATTACAAACTCAAACTGTATTATCAGCAGTCAGGTAGGGTACGCTGTGCGTATCGTTAAATTTATTATTTTCGACAACCTATTGTCTTACAATTCGGTTTCGGTAATGCCTGCCACTTTCATAAAATGCTTGAGCAAGCCGATTTTCAAATCTTCGTTTTTATGAATGGGTAGAAAACCCTGTCATTTTGCGCCAGTTCAATGTCTTCCAAGTCTACAGAAAGACAGGCTTCAACTGCTTCATAGAGATTGGTTAAAAGCTCTTCAATAGTCTCGCCTTGCGTTGCACACCCTTGAATAGCAGGGACTTCTGCCCAAAACCCGCCTTCTTCAGCAGGATGAATAATAACTTTTAATTTCATATTTTTTACCTTATCGTAAAGTCAGTACATAGGATGGGCTGAGGTACGAAGCCCATCAATCGCGGACTAGATGTTTATCACACGATACCCATAGACAAAATATCATCATGTTAGAGATTTTTCAGCAGCTTATCGTATTCAGTATGAGAGCCTATCCAAAACCAGACTATTGTATTGCTGTCTTTCATTACGCCGACTGCTCGCCAACCGATACCGGCACGGACGGAATAAACGGCGGAACTGGTTTTTAGTTTTTTAAATTCTATGCTGGGATGCTGGGGATTTTGTTTCCATAAACGATAGTTTTTCTTTGCCGTTTTTTAAATGCGATTCGGTAACTGGCGAAACAGCTTAATAAATTCGGCGGTGAGTTCAGAGTTCATCAAAGCCCTTTTTGATGGTTTTACCCTGTTTCGCTTGTTGTAAAGCGGCTAGGGCTAACTGCTCAAGTTTTGGTTGCGGTTGTTCCAGCGTGGCTTGCCATTGCAAAGCAATTTCTTCTTGAATCACATCGGGTAAGGTTGCCGCTTTTTCTAGCGGTTGGGTGAGATTTGCAGTCATGTTTTTATCCTCGTCAGTGTTGCTGTGATGTTATGTTCAACTTGTACACGTTTTATGTAAAGCCAATTTTTCACCTAGATAATTACTCATGCCGCAACGCCTCAATCGGGTCTAATTGCGCCGCTCTTCGGGCGGGGAAATAACCGAACACGATA
Organism: Methylococcales bacterium; assembly: GCA_030654015.1. GTDB lineage: Bacteria > Pseudomonadota > Gammaproteobacteria > Methylococcales > Methylomonadaceae > UBA4132. Next base: position 75,260 of record JAURYI010000107.1, read on the forward strand.
CCGACTGCCGCCGAAAAAGCGCAGGCGACGAGGATAATGCCTAAGTCTAAAATAAACGGTACGTCAATGACTTTGGAAATGATGATGGAGGAGATGACGGCTAGGACGATGCCTAGAAATCCACCTAAACAGGACAATACCATTGCTTCGACTAGAAATTGTAATAACACTTCGCGTTCTAACGCGCCGATGGCTAGGCGGGTGCCGATTTCGCGGGTTCTTTCGGTGACTGACACCAGCATGATGTTCATAATGCCGATGCCGCCGACCAATAAGCTGATGGCGGCTACCGCGCCCAGTAATGAGGTTAAAATTTTGGTTGTGCCTGTTAGGGTGGCGGTAATTTCTTTGGTGTCCAAAATAAAAAAATCATCGTCTTCATTGCCCGCAATATGACGGCGGTCGCGTAATAATTGTTGGGTTTGTTTTTGTACTTTTTCCGTGGCAAAACCGTCATCGACCGACACGGAAATCATGCTGACATCTTGATTACCTGCAATGCGACGTTGAAATGACCTGAGTGGAATAAGAATGGTGTCGTCTTGGTCGCGTCCGAAGGCTTGCCCTTTGGCCTTGAGTATTCCCACCACAGTACAAGACAAACTGTTTAAGCGAATTTTGCTGCCCAGCGCGGCTTGTTCTTCAAATAATTCTCGCCACACGGTGTTGCCGATAATGCAGCTCATCGCGCCAGAGCGTAATTCAGACGGGCTGAAATCTCTGCCGTCGCCAATCACCCAGTTAGTGGCGATAATATACGCCTCGGTGATGCCTGTGATGGTGGTTGACCAGTTTTTATTGCCAAAAATGGCAGTGGTACTTTTAGAGGCGGACGGTGCGACCGCGTTTAAGTGGCTGATTTGTTGGCTGATTGCTTTGGCATCCTCAAGGCTGAACGGTTTGACTGCTGTGCCTGATAAACCACGCCCACCTGCTCTAATCATTAATAAATTACTGCCCAAACTGGAAATTTGTTCGCCGACTTTTGCGGTCACGCCATTGCCGACGGTGACCATGATAATCACTGCCGCAATGCCGATGATGATACCCAAGGTGGTCAATGCAGAGCGTAATAAATTGCGGCGAATTTCACGCAAGGCGAGTAATAACGCATTCCATATCATGGTTTCTGCTCCGTTAAAGTATCACTGGCGATTAAACCATCGACAAAATGCACGATGCGTTTGGCGTATTCCGCCATGTCGGGTTCGTGCGTCACCATGATGATGGTTATGCCTAAATCACGGTTAAACGCACACAACATTTCCATGACTTCCCGACTGCGGGCAGAGTCTAAATTTCCCGTCGGTTCATCGGCTAATAATACGGTGGGTTCGGTGACAATGGCGCGGGCAATGGCGACCCGTTGTTGCTGTCCACCCGATAATTCAGCGGGCGAGTGATCTTCCCAGCCAGTGAGTCCGACTATGTCTAATGCCTTTCTAGCGCGGACGTGGCGTTCGGCGGTAGGCATTCCGCGATAAATGAGCGGCAATTCGACATTTTCCAGTGCCGAAGTGCGTGATAACAGATTAAAACCTTGAAACACAAAGCCCAAATAATGCCGCCGTAATAAGGCGCGTTGATTGCGCGATAAGGTATTCACCTCAATGCCCTGAAAAAAATAACTGCCTGTGGTGGGAATATCCAAACAGCCCAGAATATTCATCACGGTGGATTTTCCCGAACCACTAGGCCCCATGATAGCGACAAATTCACCGCTATTAATCGTCAAATCTACACCGCATAACGCCTGCATTGCCGCCAAGCCTTTACCGTATGTTTTGGTCATTTGCTTAAGTTGAATTAACGGTTCGCTCATTTGACCGCGCCCAAGGTATCGACAATCACAGGTAGTTCAACGCTTAATTGCGGCGCACTGACTTCGCTGACTTCACCATCCGTTAAGCCGACCTGCACAGCAACGGCTTTGGGTTGATTATTTTCTAATACCCAAATTTGCGGCGCAGGTTTTTGCAGACTCTTGTTTTCGCGCACTTTTTTCGGTTTGTTGGCACGCGGTGGGCCGGGGATTAATTTTTCTACAAAACTGAGTTCTTTTTTGGCGGCATCGCCGTTTTGCGTGGGATTAAAACGCAGTGCAGTATTCGGCACTAATAATACATTTTTAGCCTGACTCACTGTCATATCAGCGGTTGCGGTCATACCCGGCCGTAACAACGAATCAGCATTATTGACTAATAACACCGTTTCATAAGTGACCACACCGCCGACGGTTTGCGGTGCGTAGCGGATTTCGCTGATTTTTGCGGGAAAATTTTTATCGGGATAGGCATCCACGGAAAAACTGGCGGGTTGTTCCAGCTTGATTTTACCGACATCCGCTTCATCAACATCAACGTGCAACTCCATTTCGGTGAGATTTTCGGCAACGGTAAACATGATGGGCGTTTGCAACGAAGCCGCCACGGTCTGTCCTTTTTCAATTTGTCTATCCAGCACAATGCCAGTAATCGGTGTTTTGATACTGGATTTAATTAAGTTGGTTTCATCCAATTTTAATTGCCCTTCGGCTTGCTTAATCGTGCCGTTAATCACACCCGCCTGTGCTTGGGCGCGTTTTAAATTTGCCTCCGCCGTTACCATCTCTTGTTTAGCAGGTAATTTTCCGCCGCTCATCTGCCGCGCTTGCAGCAGAAAATCCAGCACCTGTTTTTTTTCGACAATCGTCGCCTCGGCATCAATTAACTTGGCTTTGGCTTGATCTAATGCGCCCTGCGATTGTTTGACTCGGGCATCAAACAGCCGTGGGTCGAGTTTTGCCAACACCTGACCTGCCTGCACATGGTCGTTAAAATCGGCATTGATTTCAGCGGCAGTACCTGATACTTCGATACCAATATCCACTTGGGTAACAGGTTCTAACTTACCTGTGGCGGTAACGATGATGGTTAAATCGCCCTGTTTTATCGGCACAGTTTCAAATTGAGCAGTCGTTTCTTCACTATTGCTGAAAAACAGCATTTTTATCGCAACCGCACTGAACACAATCAGCACCAACGCGACAATCATCCACTTGCGGTAACTGTATTTAACAGGGGTATTCAGTTCTAACGCTTGCTCGATGTCGGTTTGTTTATCTGATTTAGGCATGATGAGAAGTTAATCGGTTTAGGATAATCTGAAGACGCGCAGAGTGTGGTATCAGCACAGTTATACCCCAATTCCCACCCTATCGTACTGGTATTTATTGGCTTCTGAAAAAATAACCTGAATTATTAAGTTGTTTGCAAAAAGTATATAGGATGGGCTGACGAAGGAAGCCCATCGGTCGCGATTGATGGGCTTCGTACCTCAGCCCATCCTATCGTGCTGCGTTTTTGATGATGTCTAGGCGTTTTAGAATGGTGTTAAAACGAGATTTCATCATCAAAAAAAATGTTATTATCAAACAGAATGTTATCAAATAAGTCGTAGTTAGATTGTATGATATTGCTAAGATGGCTGTGTTGGGCGGATAGGGATTTGATGGGGTTATCGCTTAAATACAGCAACTTCAAATTCGTCAGTTTGCCAATAGATTCAGGTAGTTCGGTGAGTTCATGTTCACATAAGTACAACTCAGTCAAAGCCAAAATATCCTGTTTATCACGCGGGAATCCATGCCATGGTTCATCTTCATCATCAAAATACTCTGGAATATTATTTTCAACCGCCCAATAAATCAATTCATCCAGCCACGCATCATCACTTACCATCACTCACCACCAGCGTTCTATTGGCTCTATGCGCCAGAATCTTATTGGTAATACTCAACAAATTGGTGGTTTTCTGTAAAGCCACCGCCGCATTGTCTTTCTTCTTCTGTGGCAGGTTGTTGTTATCGCTCATAAATTATCCACCCAATTTTCCAGTTTTAAACCTTGCACTCGTTCAAATTCGCGGGTGTTGTTGGTCAATAAGGTCATGTCTAACGACAAGGCAATCGCCGCTATTTGAATGTCATACGCGCCAATCGGTGTGCCTTGTTTTTCTAGGGCATTACGGATGTTTGCCGCTTTTTTCGCCGCATCCAGTGAAAAATCGACAATCGTTAAAGGGGCGATAAAGTTTTCTAACGCGGCTTGGTTACGTTGCTGTGAGTTGTTTTTTTCGATGCCGTAGTACAACTCAAACACGGCAATAGTTGGAATGTGTAGTTGCTCAATGTGGATCTGTTGGAAACGTGCCAATACTTCAGGCGGATGCTTTTTAATCAGGTAAATACAGATATTGGTATCTAGCAAATAACGGTTCATTCAAACGCGCTCCAATCTCGCTCTTGCAAGGGAGGTTGTTCGCGTCCGTTTGCCATAAAGTCATCGGAAAACTGTGACATGGATGCAAACCACTGTTCCCATACGCTAGTGGTCGATTCTGACGGTTGTTCTTCTAAAAAGGTGACAATCACCGCGATGGGTTTTTTAGTCGCAATGTTTTCTTCTAAGGTGATGTGTCCGTTTTGGTAAATTCCTTTGATAGCAACTAATGACATGATGATGCTCCAAGTTTCGTGGGCTGGGTGTGTTAGTGTAACCCGTTTTTAAAGTAGGTTAGTCGTTGTTAGCATTGTGACAGCCAAACTTACGAATATTCAGTAAGTGTACCTGCACATAGAAGTATTATCCTCTCATCCGTGCCGATTTTATCGTAGCTGTATCCTGTGTAAGATTGTCGCATCGTGTACTTTTTTAGCGGTTTGCTTGTTATAATGCGCGTTGTTTTCTAATTGTAGCCATTCTGGTCGAGAGATTTCATGATTCAAGGTAGTATCGTAGCGTTAGTAACACCGATGGATGAAAGCGGTGCAGTCGATTTTAAACGACTGGAATCGTTAGTCGCTTTTCATATTGAACAAGGCACGGATGCACTGGTTGCGGTAGGCACAACAGGCGAATCTGCTACGCTGGATGAGGCTGAACACTGCATGGTGATTAAAGCGGTGGTGGATTATGTGGACGGTAAAATCCCTGTGATTGCGGGTAGTGGTGCAAATTCCACCACCGAAGCCATTAACCTCACGCAAAAAGCGAAACACGCGGGTGCGGATGCCTGTTTGATTGTCACGCCTTATTACAATAAACCGACGCAGGAAGGCTTGTATTTACATCATAAAGCCATTGCCGAAGCGGTGGATATTCCACAGATTTTATACAATGTTCCGGGTCGTACAGCCTGTGATATGTTGCCTGAGACTGTCGGTCGTTTATCTCATGTCGCCAATATTGTCGGCGTAAAAGAAGCCACAGGCGATTTATCGCGCATTCAACAAATCCGTGATTTAACAGGTGATGATTTCGCGCTGTATACGGGCGATGATGCCACCAGCCGCGAGTTTTGTTTATTGGGCGGTAACGGCACAATCACCGTCACAGGGAATGTTGCACCGCGCTTGGTTCACGAGATGATTATGGCGGCAATGGCGGGTGATAATGACACCGCGTTGGCGATTGATAATAAATTAATGGCGTTACATAAAAACCTGTTTATTCAATCCAATCCTATCCCTGTGAAATGGGCGGTTGCTGAAATGGGCTTGATGGCTAAAGGTATTCGTTTGCCGCTGACATGGTTGACGGATGATTGTTTTGAAGCGGTGCGTGATGCCATGCGCCAAGCAGAAGTGATTCAATGAAACACAAATCCCTAATCTCACTGTGTGGTGCGGCTGTACTGTTCAATTTATCAGCCTGTACCACTATTAAAGAAGCATTTCCTGACAAGGAAAAAGATTATCAGTTCACCACGGAAATTCCCAAGCTGATTATTCCCGCTGATTTAGCCAACGGTAGCACGCTACCGTCATCCGCTAACAGCAGCGCACGCACTCAGAATAACGATGGCACCACAGCCGCAAGTGAAGAAGCTGATAAAAAACCAGCTGAAGAATCCACTGCCGCCGCTGATAGCACCGCCGAAGAACAACCTTTAATAGATCCGAAGTCTATTACCGTAGACTTACTGGAATCCAGCAATAAAATCGGTTACTTACGCATTAACGTACCTTTTACGACTGCGTGGCGTGTGGTCAGCAAAGGCTTGAGCCGCAAATCAATTGAAGTTAGTGAGCGCAATCAAAGCGATAAAATTTTCACCGTACAGTATGATCCCGATGAAAAACCTATCGAAGACAGCACTTATCTGGACGAAATCAATTTTATGCTGCACGGCTTTCAGGGCAACGATAAAGAATACAAACTCAAGTTAGTTGAAACCAATCAGCAAACCGATGTGGTGATTCTTGATGAAGAGCAGAAACCAACGTCTGATGAGGGTGGTTTGAAATTACTGAAAGTATTGCAACAAAGCATTAAAGCGAATTTAAAATAACGTATCGCTTGGGTTAGTCAGCGTAACCCACAATCACACGACCGCTAGTCGGGTTACGCTGCACTAACCCGACCTACATTGACTGTTTTCTCATCATGCTAAAAATCTCTGGTAGCTCTGCTTTATCCGACTTTCGTATCAACAATCTATTGGTTTCCCTGCAAGCGATAGAGCCATCTATTACCGCTGTTACTGCGCGGTTTATGCACTTTGTCGGCATTGAACACGATTTAAACGACGATCAATTAACCATACTCAAGCAGTTACTCGCTTATGGTGGCGACCGTATCGACAGCGAAACGCAAGGCAAAACGCTATTAGTCGTGCCGCGCTCAGGCACAATTTCACCGTGGTCAAGTAAAGCCACCGAAATCGCCAAACGTTGCGGCTTATCCAGTGTGAAACGACTGGAACGCGGTATTGAATACACGCTCACTGCCAACAGTGAATTATCAGAAGACAGCAAACACACACTGGCCGCATTGCTACATGACCGCATGACACAAACGGTTATCTATGACGCGGCGCAGTTAGATTTATTTGCCGAACACACGCCCGCGCCGTTACAAACCGTTGCTATTATCGAGCAAGGACAAGACGCACTCATTAAAGCCAATGCTGAACTGGGCATGGCATTATCAGACGATGAAATCACTTATCTGGTGGATAGTTTTCAAGCTCTGGGCAGAAACCCGTCCGATGTGGAATTGATGATGTTTGCGCAAGCCAACTCCGAACATTGCCGCCATAAAATTTTTAATGCCAACTGGACGATAGACGGCGTAGAACAAGCGCAAACCCTGTTCGGTATGATTCGCAACACCGCCCAACAAAGCCCAGCCGACATTTTATCAGCGTATAGCGATAACTCGTCGGTGATTGAAGGCTCACGCGCAAAGGTGTTTATTCGCAACGCGAAAACGGGCGAATACGGTTACACAGAAGAACTCGCGCATTTATTGATGAAAGTCGAAACCCACAATCACCCGACCGCTATTTCACCGTTTTCAGGTGCGGCGACGGGTTCAGGCGGGGAAATTCGTGATGAAGGCGCGACAGGTCGCGGTTCTGCAACCAAAGCGGGTTTAACAGGTTTTTCGGTGTCGCATTTAAAAATCCCTGATTTTGCGCAACCGTGGGAACAGGATAACGGCAAACCTGAGCGTATCGCCTCCGCGTTAGACATTATGCTGGCAGGTCCTTTAGGTGGTGCGGCGTTTAACAATGAATTTGGTCGTCCTAATCTGGCGGGTTATTTTCGCAGTTTTGAACAGCCCGTCTTAGGCTCTGATAACGCTTTTCGCGGCTATCACAAACCGATTATGTTAGCGGGCGGCATGGGTAATATTCGCCCGATGCTGGTGGAAAAACAAAAAATCCCCGCAGGTTCGCTGATTATTATTTTAGGCGGCCCTGCGATGTTGATTGGTTTGGGCGGTGGTGCGGCTTCGTCGCAAGCCTCAGGTGCAAGCTCAGAATCACTGGATTTTGCCTCCGTACAACGTGAAAATCCTGAAATGCAGCGTCGTTGTCAGGAAGTGATTAATCACTGTAACTCGTTAGGACACGACACGCCGATTATCTCCATTCATGACATCGGCGCGGGCGGTTTATCAAACGCGGTGCCTGAAATTATTCATGACTGTGATAAAGGCGGACGCTTTGAATTACGCAAAGTCAACAATGACGACATTGGTATGTCGCCGATGCAAATCTGGTGTAATGAAGCGCAAGAACGCTATGTGATTGCTATTAAACCTACGTCACTACCGCTATTTACTGAATTTTGTGAGCGTGAACATTGCTTGTTTGCGGTGATTGGTGAAGCGACTGACGAAGAACATTTAACGCTGAACGACTCTTTATTAGGCGATAAACCTGTCGATATTCCCATGTCGGTGTTATTCGGCAAGCCGCCGAAAATGCACCGCAACGTTACCCATAGCGAACCCGCGCTTGCTGGTTTGGATTTTAGCGGCGTGACGCTTGCCGATGCCGTGCAACGGGTACTGTCATTTCCAGCCGTTGCTGATAAAAGTTTTTTGATTCATATCGGCGACCGTTCGGTGACAGGTCTGGTAGCAAGAGACCAACTCGTCGGCCCTTGGCAAGTCCCAGTTGCTGATGTTGCGGTCACTGCCTCAGGTTTTCACGCGCTGACGGGTGAAGCAATGGCAATGGGTGAACGCACTCCGATTGCAGTCATCAACGCGCCCGCCTCAGGACGTATGGCAATCGCCGAAGCCATTACCAACATTGCCGCCGCGCGAATTGATTCGTTGAAAAAAATCAAAATGTCTGCCAACTGGATGGCGGCAGCAGGTGCGGAAGGTGAAGATGCCGCATTATTTGATACCGTCAAAACCGTCGGTATGGAACTCTGCCCTGCCCTCGGTATCGCCATTCCTGTCGGCAAAGATTCTTTATCCATGCAGACTCGCTGGCAAGATGATGCGGGCGATAAAACCATGACTTCACCGTTGTCGTTGATTATTACCGCGTTCGCGCCTGTGCTGGATGTCAGTAAAACCCTCACACCACAACTGCGTGCCGTTGATAACAGCGTATTGATTTTAATTGACTTGGGCGCGGGTAAAAATCGTTTAGGCGGTTCGGTATTGGCGCAAGTGTATTCACAATTAGGCGATAACTGCCCTGATCTCGACCACGCTGAATTATTAAAAGCCTTTTTTGAAGCCATTCAAACCCTGAACAATCAAGACAAACTACTGAGTTATCATGACCGTTCGGACGGTGGTTTATTCACTACCGTTGCGGAAATGATGTTTGCGGGTAGAGTCGGCGCAAATCTTAACATTGATGTGTTAGGCACCGATGCCTTAGCCGCTTTGTTCAATGAAGAATTGGGCGCGGTTATCCAAGTTCGTGGCAGTGATGCCGATGATGTGGTTAAACTGTTAAAACACTTAGGTCTGGTCGATTGTATTTATGTCATCGGGCAGGTTATTGCTGAACAGCACATCAATATTCACCACGCCGATGAGCTGATTTACTCTGCCAGCCGCGCTCAACTGCAAACTATCTGGTCAGAAGTCAGTTACCGAATGCAGGCATTGCGTGACAACCCCGATTGTGCTAAACAACAATTTGATCGTATCAGTGATGATAACGACATCGGTTTACATACCAAACTCAGCTTTGATGTGCATAACGATGTCGCCGCGCCGTTTATTGTGCTGACACGCCCCAAAATTGCCATTTTGCGTGAGCAAGGCGTGAATGGTCATGTCGAAATGGCGGCAGCGTTTGACCGTGCAGGGTTTACCAGTGTCGATGTGCATATCAGCGATATTATTCATGGTCGGGTCAGTTTGCATGACTTTACAGGGTTGGCTGCGTGTGGCGGTTTCTCTTACGGTGACGTACTCGGTGCAGGTGGTGGCTGGGCAAAATCCATTTTATTTAATGCCCGCGCACGCGATGAATTTACCGCATTCTTCCAACGCACCGATACCTTTGGTTTAGGCGTGTGTAACGGCTGTCAGATGATGTCGGGCTTAAAAGACATCATCACAGGTGCGGAACATTGGCCACGTTTTATGCGTAACACGTCTGAACAATTTGAAGCCCGCGTGGCAATGGTGGAAGTACAAAAATCACCGTCGATATTATTTGCAGGCATGGAAGGTTCAAGAATGCCTGTCAGCATTGCTCACGGCGAAGGACGCGCGGTATTTGCAGGCGATCCGCAAGCGGCATTTGATGCACAAGCGGTAGCGTTATGTTACGTTGATAATTACGGCTCACTCACCACAGACTTCCCAGCTAATCCTAATGGTTCACCCCTGGGTATCACAGGTTTAACGACGACTGATGGACGCTTTACTATTATGATGCCACATCCTGAACGCTGTTTTAGAACGGTACAGAATTCATGGCATCCCGATGAGTGGCGTGAATACGGCGTGTGGATGCGTTTATTTAGAAACGCCAGAGTATGGACGCAATAATCCACACAGCAGTGGATTACTTCTTTAAAGTTTTAGTTTTGTTTGGAGTTAAATTTGAATTTTCCCGATAAAAACGCGCTACGCCGTATGGCGTTTTGGCTGGGTGTTGCTATTCTTTTTGCAGCACCCCTCGAAGTATTTCATTTCTTACTGGACTTGCTTCATACCTTGTTTGAGTGGAGTGAAGCCACGTTAGATTTCATTATTGAAGTTATTTTTGACACTTCGCTTAAAGCAACTCAAGTAATTGTTTTTTATATTTTAATAGCGGCTATTTTCTATGGACTTTATCGGGTATGGCGCGGCTTTCCTGACTTGTATAGCCAGAAAAAGCGGCAACTACGCACTTTTTTGTCGGATGAAATAGCTTATCTGTTGAGTTATTGGTATGAATCAGGCATTAATAAAATCAAGTTATTCGTGGCTGCCAGTGGACTGATCTTTTTGTTGCTTATTTAAAAAAATTTTTAATCAAAAAAAGCCCTGTACAGGGCTTTTTTTTGTTTTTCAGGATATTATTTGAGAAAGTCGAGTATGGATTCTGCTAATTTTTTTTGTTCGACTGTACCTTTTCCAAGTACCTCTTCGGCAATATCTCTGGCTGCTTGAGCATCACCCATATCAATATACGCTCTGGCTAAATCCAGTTTAGTTTCAAACTCATCCATATCGGTCAGTTCAGGAGCACCAAAATTACCTTTCTGTCCATCTAATGCCGTTGCTGGCATATCAAAGTCAAAGTCAAAGTCAATATCACTATTGGCAATATCAAAATCATCCAACTCTTTTGCTTCACCACTCTTTGCAGATAAATCAAAATCAAACGATTCAAAATCGTCTTTGGTGTCGTCTATTGCAGGCGCGACTGGCGCAATATCAGCTGCTTCGGTTTTGCTGTCCAGTGCAAAGTCATCAAAATCAAACGATTCAAAATCGTCTTTGGTGTCTATTGCTGGAGCAACTGGCGCAATATCAGCGGCTTCGGTTTTGCTGTCCAGTGCAAAGTCATCAAAATCAAACGATTCAAAATCATTTTTGGTGTCTATCGCAGCAGCGACTGGCGCAACATCGGGGGCTGCGGTGTTGCTGTCATCCGCGAAGTCATTAAAATCGAAAGATTCAAAGTCGTCTTTGGTGTCTATTGCAGGCGCGACTGGCGCAATATCGGCGGCTTCGGGTTTGCTATCATCCGCAAAGTCGTTAAAATCGAAAGATTCAAAGTCGTCTTTGGTATCTATCGCAGCAGCGACTGGCGCAACATCGGGGGCTGCGATGTTGCTGTCATCCGCGAAGTCATTAAAATCGAAAGATTCAAAGTCATCATTATTAAGTTGGGGTTCGGCACTATTTGTTAAATCAACTGATTCGAACTCATCTTTGTTATCGTACTGTTTATCGACGACAACATTACTTTCAGCACTATTAAAGCCCGTCTCTTCTTTCGCTAAACTGGGTACATCGCCTTCAAGAGCAGGGCTACTTGTTGCCTTCCCTACATTGCCTCCAGAAGAAAAATAGATTGAATCAGGGCAAATTTCGCTACCCATTTCCACCACTTTTTCCCAAAAATCAGTGTCTCCTTTTTTACCTTCTGAAACTAATTCGCCAACATATACTTCAAAAGCATCTCTATTTTCACTTGCATAAAAAATCTCTAACAGTTTTAACTTACACTCATCGCGATTAGGCTGTTCCTTAATAGCATCCCGCATTAACTCTTCGGCTTGCTGATAACGCCCATAAGCCAAATAAACATCTGCTTCCGAAATCGGGTCAATATCATTTTGATCTTCGTCGATATTAATATTAATCCAGTCATTGCCAAAAACGCTTTCACCTTCGTTTTGCGTATTGTCTGGATTAAAAGTATTCCAACCATCACTGAGACCGCCATCGTTATCCATCGTAGATGAAAATCCCTGGCTTTCATTTTTAACCAAAATGGAAGACGGATATATAGGCATTTCCATTGCCTTTTTACGTTTTCTCCACCAGATAAATCCGAGAACTGACACTAACGCTGCACCACCGCCGCCCACTATCAAAGGGAAAGAATCCAATGATACAAGTCCTTCAATTGATTCTGGTTCGGGGGGTACAACTGGGTTTGCTTCAACAGGTGTTGGTGTAACTGGCTTTACCGCTTCAACAGGTGTTGGTGGAACTGGCTTTACCGCTTCAGCAGGTGTTGGTGTAACTGGCTTTACCGCTTCAGCAGGTGTGGCTGTAACTGGCTTTACCGCTTCAACAGGTGTCGGTGTAACTGGCTTTAATGCCTCAACAGGTGGTTTTGCCACTTCAGCAGGTTTGATTACTTCAATTGGTGCTGCCAGTTTTATTGCTTCAAGTGGTGCTGCTGAGTTTACTGATTCAAAGGGTACTATTGGATTTATTGTTTCAAGCTTCACCACTGGCTTTGTTACTTCAACAGGCTTTGTTGCCTCAACAGGCTCAAGAGGTTTTGCAGCTTCAACAGGCTTTGTTACTTCAACAGGTACTACAGGTACAACAACAGACTCTATAGGTTTTATAGCTTCAACAGGTTTTGCCACTTCAATCGGTGCAACAACAGGTTCTGTTGTTTCAGCAGGCGCAACTTGAGCACTTTTTATTTCATCAATTTGTTTTTCTTTACTGGCAAGTGCTTTTTTTGTTGCCTTTAATTGTTTTTCAAGCGCAGTCACTTTATCCAGTAAAGAGTCGTCATCTTCCGATGTCGGTACGACGGTTTCTTTGCTGGTTTCTGGATTTTTTAGCGATTCCGCCGTCACTTCTTTTGGCTGATTGTCTGCGATATTGACAGCAGGCATCGCGGGTTTCGATACTTTTTCAGGTATTACCACAGCAACAGCGGGCGGTGGAACACTGGCTTTTGCCGTAGGTGCTATAACATCAGGAGAATCAAGTGTTACACCATTCTTCCAGGCTTTTTTTTGCAAATTGTATGCTGCTATCGCCTCTTCACGCGATAGTTTTGCAACATCCGCTTTGCCTGGAATTTGTAGCGTTTCACCCGATAGCAGTCCAAATACATTGTTTCTATGAAACGCATAAGGATTTGCTTCATAAATTGCCATCAGTGTCTGTTCAACAGAAGCATCACGCTCTTTACTGAATTTTACCGCTATACTCCACAGCGTCTCTTTTTTATGTACAGGCCCATAACTGCTACCTGCACTATATGGAACAGTTGCAGGCGGTTTTGACGGCTCATAACCAGCCGATTTTAATGGCTGAGTTGCTGGGGTGGGGATTAATGGTTTATCCGCTGTTACCGATGCGTTAGCAACCACTGGCGGTTTACCCGCAGTGACAGGCACAACAGGCGGTTTGACGGCTGTAACTGGTGTGGTGGTAACGACTGGGGGTTTGACAGTGTTTACTGGTGCGGTAGTAACCACTGGGGGTTTGACAGCCGCCATTGGCATAGTAGCAACCACAGACGACTTACCAGACGCTGCGGGAGGTGCAGAGACTGCGGAATTATAAGTGGAGGGTGGATCAATGAGTACCGTAAACTCACGATACAAACTGCCCTTGGGCCAGCTTACTTCGACCAGCAGATTCAAAAAAGGCTCTTTCAGTGCTTCTTTTGAGCTGACTTTAATAACTACCGATCCATTCGCATTAACAACCGTTTGAAATTTAATTTTCGACAGGAAGTAAGTCCACGGCACACCCGCTTCATCAAATTTAGCCGCAGGAGCCAGATTCACCTTTATATCAGCGGCGTTTTCGCCTGCCGACAAGGTTAATGGAATCTCCGCATTTAGATTCTGATTCAGAGCCGAGTGCAATTTAAAATCGCCGATCCCTAGCGGATACCCGACAACGGGGGTCAGTAACGATAGTATCGCTAAAGTTTTAGTTAAATTGCGCACACCACTCTCCTTCACACTAGTTACCACAGTCTCATACCACTAACAGTAAAATATACAGACAAGCTTAGCCTAGATGTATTTTTTTACCAGCACTTCTGCAATTTGCACACTGTTTAGTGCAGCTCCTTTGCGAACATTATCACCCACCACCCATAAATCAATTCCGTGCGGGTGTGATATATCCTCGCGGATACGACCGACAAATACATTGTCATGACCCGCAGATTCAGTCACTGCGGTAGGATAACCGCCATTAACGCGTTCATCCATGACCGTCACGCCTTCGGCTTGTTCAAGCAAGGCTTTAACGGCTTCAGCAGTGATTTTATCGCGGGTTTCAATATGCACGGCTTCTGAATGTCCGTAAAAAACAGGTACACGCACTGCGGTTGCATTGACTAATACGCTGTCATCACCGAGAATTTTTTGGGTTTCCCAGACCATTTTCATTTCTTCTTTCGTGTAGCCATTGTCCATAAAGACATCTATTTGCGGCAAAACATTAAAGGCGATTTGTTTGGGATATACGCTAGGAACGATAGGTTGTAAATTCAGTAAATTGGCTGTTTGTCTGCCCAATTCTTCAATCGCGTCTTTGCCCGTACCCGATACTGCCTGATAGGTACACACATTGATACGGGTAATGCCGACTGCATCATAAATGGGTTTTAATGCCACCAACATTTGAATGGTTGAGCAGTTTGGATTAGCAATAATACCGCGATTTTTATAATCCGCGATTTTTTCAGGATTTACTTCGGGAACAACCAGCGGAATATCATCGTCATAGCGGAACTGCGAAGTATTATCTATGACAATACAGCCTGCGGCGGCGGCAATGGGTGCGTAAATTTCTGAAATGGATGCACCCGGAGAAAATAAACCGATGTGCGCTTTAGAAAAATCAAACGTTGCCAAATCTTCTACTTTTAATGATCCGCCTTTAAAGGGGATGCGTTTACCGACCGAATTACTACTTGCCAAGGCGTACACTTCGCCAACGGGGAAATTTCGTTCTTCCAGAATAGACAGCATGGCCTCGCCTACTGCGCCAGTTGCGCCAACGACAGCCACGTTATACAGTTTTGTCACATTGTTCTCCATTTTATTATAAATGATGGGTACGCTATCGCTTTACCCATCCTGCACACTACAAATCAGTGCTACTTAGTTTAGAACAGCAAACACTTTTGCGGTAATGTCGTCCACACTACCGACACCCTCAATGGACGCAAATTGAACATTTCGCCCTACAGCAGAATAATAACCTACTAACGGTTTGGTTTGCTCATGATAAACGCTTAAGCGTTTGCGCACGGTTTCTTCTTTATCATCATCACGCAAAATGAGCGGTTCGCCCGTGACATCATCAATGCCTTCGACTTTAGGCGGATTAAATAGCGTATGGTAAGTACGACCAGATTGCGTGTGTACCCGTCTACCTGCCATGCGCTTCACGATTTCTTCATCAGCAACGACGATTTCAACGACGTTATCAATAATAACACCCATTTTTTCGAGACCTTCTGCCTGAGCAATGGTGCGCGGAAAACCGTCTAATAAAAAGCCGTTTTGGCAATCTGCCTGCGTGATGCGCTCTTTGATCAACCCTAAAATAATATCATCAGACACTAAACCACCCGCATCCATGACTTTTTTAGCTTCTACGCCCAGCGGCGTTCCTTCGCGCACCGCAGCACGCAACATATCACCTGTTGAGATTTGTGGAATAGCGTATTTTTGGGTAATAAACTGAGCTTGAGTGCCTTTGCCTGAACCAGGGCTTCCTAACAAAATAATCCGCATAAAATGACTCCGTTATGTGCGATGACGATTGAATGATTAAAATTCAGATAAGTCATAACGAACTAAGACGTATGACCAGATAGCTCATTTTATAACACATCAACTTTTATCTCTTGTAAAAAGTTGATTATTTCCCTATCCTTGTTAAATTCACTTAGTTTTAAGGAGCTTTTTATGCGTGTTGAAGATTTAATGACAACAAAGGTATTTACCGTCGAGCAACACGACTTGATTGATCGGGTTTTCTTTCTTATCCACTATGAAAAAATCCGTCATTTACCCGTGGTTGAAAAAGGCAAAGTGATTGGTATTGTGTCTGACCGTGACCTATATAAGGTCTTAGGGCCAAAAAACAACTCCAATGTCATCGAGGGTGAGTCAGAAATGCACGTTGTCCACAAAAAAGTGCAAACTATCATGCACCGGGGGGTTATCACTATTCATGCCGATGCCTATGCCTCGGAAGCGGCAACTGTCATGGCAAACAATCGTATCGGTGCGTTACCCGTGGTTGATAAAGACAATCATCTGTTAGGCATTATCTCGGCAACCGACATACTGCGCGTTTTTTCCAAGATTGAAAAAGCCAGTGAAGAGCGTGCCAAAAGAATTGCCGCAGGCATCAGCCATAAATAATCACTGCATCACAGCGAAAAAAGCCCCTTAACGGGGCTTTTTTTTGCTCAAAAAAGGCTCTGACTCAATAAATTACTCAATTCATTACCTTACTGCTTGGCAATAATCGACTTCGGCTTTACCATAAAGAAAAACTCTCACTGCACAAGTTGGATGACTATTACTAATGAGTAAACTGATTAAACTTTTTCAAGATTCATCGTCACTTTATGGCAGCAACGCCAGCTTTATTGAAAACTTGTACGAACGTTTTTTAGAAGACCCCGAGTCGGTTGAGCCAAGCTGGCAGGAACACTTCAACACCATTCATCAGGGCAGCACTTATGAAACGCCGCACAGCCCAGTGGTCGAACGTTTTGCACAATTAGCCGTCAAATCGCCCAACAGACTGGCGCAATTACAAGGTTTCACTCAAGAAAGTGTGCAGAAACAATCTGCTGTTGCACGATTGATTAATCATTACCGCGTGCGCGGACATCAAATCGCCAACAACAATCCTTTAGGCGCAACCAATCCAGCCCCGCCTGATCTTGACCCTAGTTATTACGGTCTTGCCGAACCAGATATGGATACCTTGTTCGACACAGGGGCGTTATACGGCATTGAACGCTTACCGTTACGCGATATTATTACCAGTCTGAAAGAAATTTATTGCGGCAGTATCGGCTATGAATATATGCACATCGTTGATACGCAAATTCGCCGCTGGTTAATCATGCGTTTAGAAAGCTCTAAAACCAATCTGATAACAGACGCTGAAAAAAAACGCTGGGCATTGAAATTATTAACCGCCGCAGAAGGCATAGAAACCCATTTACAAAACAAATTTGTCGGACAAAAACGCTTTTCTTTAGAAGGCGGCGAGGCCTTGATTCCCGCATTGGATGAGCTGATTCAATGTGCAGGAGCAAAAGGCGTTAAAGAAGTCGTTATTGGTATGGCACATCGTGGACGCTTGAATGTACTGGTCAATATCTTAGGTAAAAGCCCCGCCAGTTTATTTGATGAATTTGTCGGTAAATCCACGCCGTCCCCTGGTGTAAAATCAGGCGATGTTAAATACCACATGGGCTTTTCATCCGATGTCGGCACGGACGGCGGTGCGGTGCATTTAACGCTCGCCTTCAACCCCTCGCATTTAGAAATTATCAATCCTGTGGTAGAAGGCTCGGTTAAAGCCCGTCAGGATCGTACGGGTGACAACGGCAAAGCCTTGGTTCTTCCCATCCTGATTCACGGTGATGCCGCGTTATCAGGTCAGGGTATCGTCATGGAAACCCTTAATATGTCACAAACCCGTGCATTCAGCACAGGCGGCACAGTGCATATTGTCATTAACAACCAAATCGGCTTTACTACCAGCAATCCCGAAGATGCCCGCAGTACCCTGTACTGCACCGATATTGCCAGCATGATTCACGCGCCCGTGTTTCATGTCAACGGTGACGACCCCGAAGCAGTGTTGTTTGTGACCCGTCTCGCGCTGGATTATCGGATGATGTTTCAAAAAGACGTGGTTATCGACCTTATCTGTTATCGCCGCCTAGGACATAACGAAGCCGATGAACCTGCGACCACCCAGCCGCTGATGTACAAAAAAATTCGCAGTCACAAAACAACGCGCAAACTGTACGCAGAAAAACTGATTAACGAAGGCGTGATGACCCCCGAACAATCAACGGCAATGGAACAGGATTACCAAAAGTTGCTGGAAACAGGGCAAGTAGTATCCCGACCCGTATTAACGGGCGATCACTATGCGTACACTAAACAATGGAATCAATTTCTGGGGAACACTTGGGAAACCCCCTGTGACACCACCATCTCCATGGAACAACTGCGTTTTTATAATTTGCGTATGCAGAATTTGCCTACAGGCTTTGAATTACATCCGCGTGTTGCCAAGGTCATAGAAAATCGCGGCAAAATGGCAGCAGGTGCAATGCCTTTGGATTGGGGCTTTGCTGAAAATCTGGCTTATGCCAGTTTGGCGGCAGAAAAATACAATATCCGTTTAACAGGGCAGGACGTAGGGCGCGGTACATTTGTACATCGACACGCGGTGTTACATAATCAAATCAATAACACCACCTACATTCCCATTCAAAACCTGACTGAACAACAAGGCGATGTGCAGATTTTTGATTCGCTGCTGTCCGAAGCAGGTGTATTGGGTTTTGAATACGGTTACAGCACCACCACGCCCACTACGCTGGTGATATGGGAAGCGCAATTCGGCGATTTTGCCAATGGTGCGCAAGTGGTTATCGACCAGTTCATCAGTTCAGGTGAAACCAAATGGGGACGGTTATGCGGTTTGGTCATGTTATTGCCGCACGGCTTTGAAGGGCAAGGCCCAGAACATTCCTCAGCACGCCTAGAACGCTATTTACAACTGTGTGCCGAACATAATATGCAGGTTTGCAACCCAACTACGCCCGCGCAGATTTTCCATTTATTGCGTCGGCAAATGCACCGCCCGTATCGCAAACCGTTAATTATCATGAGTCCCAAAAGTTTATTACGTCATAAACTGGCGGTATCGACACTGGAAGATCTGACGACAGGACACTTTCAACCCGTTATCGGCGAACAGGACGACATCAACCCGAAAAAGGTCACTCGTTTGATACTGTGCTCGGGTAAGGTGTATTACGACTTACTGGAGACGCGACGTGAAGATAAAGAAGCACTTAAACACGTTGCCATTGCGCGTATTGAACAACTGTACCCGTTTCCTATCGACGCATTCAAAGCCGAAATAGCCAAGTACACGCATTTAAAAGAATTTGTCTGGTGTCAGGAAGAACCTAAAAATCAAGGGGCTTGGTATAATTCCAACCATCATTTCATTGATAGCTTAGACCCGCGCATCACGGTGACTTACGCAGGGCGCGAAGCCTCTGCATCACCAGCGGTAGGTAAGTTTCACGTCCATATCGAACAACAAAAAGCCGTCGTGCATGACGCGCTCTACGGCAAACTTTCAGGAAAATAACATGAGCATTGAAGTTTTAGTACCCGTTTTACCCGAATCCGTTGCAGACGCAACACTGATTACCTGGCACAAACAAGCAGGCGAGCTGGTGAATAAAAACGAAAGTCTTGTTGATCTGGAAACCGATAAAGTCACTCTCGAAGTGACTGCACCAGAAGCGGGTGTGCTGCGCCAAATTCTCAAAGACAGCGGCGACATAGTCACTAGCGGTGAACTACTGGCAATCATAGACGCACAGGATGCACACGCCGCCACACCTGCGACGGAAGTAAAACCAGTTGTTGAACATAAAGAAGCCGACATTCCACTCAGCCCCTCAGTACGCCGTTTAGTGAATGAAAACGCGCTGAATCCTGCGGAAATCACAGGTACAGGCAAAAGCGGTCGTCTCACTAAAGTCGATGTTCTGGAGCATCTCAATAAACAACCTGCTGAAAAACCCGCGCCCGTTGCTACACCCGCACCCGCTCCCGTCGAAGAGCCAAAAACCCAAACTTTCAAACATAACGAACTGACGCTACCGCCCGCCAGTTTGCGTCCAGAACAGCGCGTCCCCATGACCCGTTTACGCGCCAAAATTGCCGAACGCTTATTACAGGCACAACAAAATGCTGCCATGCTCACTACGTTTAATGAAGTGAATATGCAGGCGGTTATGGATTTACGCAACCAGTACAAAAACCGCTTTGAACAAAAACATAACATCAAACTGGGTTTCATGTCCTTTTTTGTCAAAGCCTCTATCGAAGCGTTAAAAAAATTCCCTGCAATCAATGCCTCTATTGATGAAACCGATATTATTTATCATGGCTATTATGATTTAGGTATCGCAGTCAGCACCCCGCGCGGCTTAATCGTGCCTGTGTTGCGTGATGCCGATCAACTGGATTTTGCAGGTATCGAAAAAACAATCAGCGACTTCGGCGGCAAAGCACGCGACAACACGCTGACTTATGATGACTTAAAAGGCGGCACGTTCACCATTACCAATGGCGGCGTGTTCGGCTCAATGCTGTCTACCCCGATACTCAACCCGCCACAATGCGCCATCTTGGGAATGCACGCCATCAAGGAACGCGCAGTGGTCGAAAATGGTCAGATTGTTATCAGACCCATCATGTATCTCGCACTTTCTTATGATCATCGTCTGGTCGATGGTCGTGAAGCCGTACAGTTTCTAGTCACTATTAAAGAGTGTCTGGAAGCACCCGCCCACCTACTGCTGAACATTTAAGACTATGACAGACTCACAAACACATTATGACGTTATCGTTATCGGTGCAGGCCCTGCGGGTTATACCGCCGCCCTGCGTTGCGCTCAACTCGGCTTAAAGACCGCCTGTATTGACAATTGGCTGGATAAAAACGGTCAAAGCGGTCTGGGCGGATTTTTTCTTAATGCAGGTTGCCTTGCTTCCTTGGCATTACTGGAATCCGCCAAAATTTACTACACCTTGATCCATGATCTCAAAAATCACGGTATCTCCGCGCAAAACGTTACGCTGGATATGCCGCAAATGGTTAAGCGTAAAGACGATATTATTCAAAACCTCAGACTCAATATTGCCGAAGCCTTTGCCTACCACCACATTGACCGCTACCCTGCCAGAGGCAAACTGCTCAACAACCGACAAGTTGAAGCTACCTTTGTTGATGACGCGGTACGCGCACCTGTCACACTGGAAGCGAACCACATTATTCTGGCAACCAGCTCCACCCCGATTAAATTAGCCTGCGCCCCTGTGGATAATGAATTCATTATTGACTCGGTCGCCGCGCTGAATTTAACCGCTGTCCCCAAAAAATTAGCCATTATCGGCGCGGGTGTGGTTGGACTGGAATTGGCCAGCATCTGGAGTCGCTTAGGGGCAGAAGTTATTTTACTGGACGCTCAAGAAAAATTCTTATCACTGCTCGATGAACAACTCGCCACTGAAGCCTTTCAAATCTACACCGCACAAGGTTTGGAAATACGCATGGGTGCGCGTGTCACCTCCGCTAAAAAAGACCACAAAAAAGTCACCATCGACTATCAAGACCGCGATGGCACGCACACTCTGCGTGTTGATAAACTGATTGTTGCTTCTGGTCGCACTCCCAACACCGAAAGTTTAGCCGACCCCAATGCCGAATTATTGCTTGATGAAAATGGCTACGTTCATGTCAATGAAAACTGCCGCACCAATTTACCCGGCGTGTATGCCATCGGCGATTTATCCTTATTAGGCCCAATGCTGGCACATAAAGGCATAGAAGAAGGCGTATTTGTCGCCGAACAAATTGCAGGTATCCATAATCCGATTGATTATGACGTACTGCCCAGCGTTATTTATACCGACCCTGAAATTGCGTGGGTAGGGCAAACCGAACAAGCGTTACGCGCCATGGGTGAATCCATAAAAGTCAGTAGTTTTCCGCTCAAAACCAACGTCCGCGCCCAAGCCACAGGCAAAACCGAAGGTCTGGTAAAAATGATAGCCCATGCCGATACCGACGCATTACTCGGTGTTCATATCATCGCCTCACACGCCTCGGAACTGATTGCCGAAGCGGTACTGGCAATGGAATTTTCCGCCAGCAGCGAAGACCTCGCGCGTACCATACACGCCCACCCTACCCTGTCCGAAGCCCTGCACGAAGCCGCACTGGGACTGAAAAACAAATCACTGTATTCGTTGTTAAATAAATAGTCTGCAAACATCGGAATCCGAAAACCTGTTTTCGGATTCCGATTAGCAAGACCGCGATAATTCAACCGCCAGTCATCGTTTCAATATCTGCAAATACTGTTAATTGTTTTTCTGCTACTTAAGCCATCGTTCCTGATTTACAATGCCCGCCTTGAAACAGATGCCAGGAATACCCATGACTAACCACACAACCCTTATTTTGGCTTCTGCCTCGCCGCGTCGCAAAGAACTACTGGATCAGATAGGCGTGCGTCATACCGTGTATGCGGTGGATATTGATGAAACGCCGTTGAACAATGAAACCCCGTTAGCCTATGTGAAACGGGTCGCCGCAGAAAAATCTGCCGCCTGTGCCGCGCTATTGCAGACGACACAACCTGTATTAGCCGCCGATACCAGCGTCATCTTAGGTGATGTCATTATGGGCAAACCTAAGGATAAAGAAGACGCACTGACCATGTTGCGCCAGCTATCAGGTAAAACCCATCAGGTGTATAGTGCGATTTCTTTACGTTGCGGTACGCACAGTGAGGCAGTAAGTATCACCGATGTTACTTTCAAAGAATTGAGCGAGCAGGAAATACTCGATTATTGGCACAGCGGCGAACCGTTGGATAAAGCGGGCGCGTATGCCATTCAGGGCAAAGGCAGTGTGTTTGTCACCGCGATTAATGGCAGTTTTTCGGGCGTGGTAGGGTTGCCGTTGTTTGAAACGGCGGAGCTGTTGCGGCAACAAGGCATAATCGTCTAGGTCTGTTGTATTGTTCCCACACACGTTGAATTAGGTGGCATAAACATGATTAAAACAACAGACAAAGAAAAATTGCCGAAAGGTTGTTCCTATCCAATAGGTGCGGAAATTATTTCGGCAGGCTTGTCTGAAGTGCCTCAATATGAAGATTTGCAAATCATTTTTCGTATGAAAGATGAGAGTCATATTTCCTTATACAATCGAAAAATCAAAGAAGCGGGGGATATTATTGTTCTTGATGTGTATTCCTCGTATGGTCGCTTTAGAACTTGGAGAATGACCGTTCGTACTGTTCCTAGTGCATTTAAAAAAGACGCATCAGAAAAAATTATTTCACAAATTCTTCCTGTCTTACGCGAACGATTGTTAAAAGCGGGAATAAATGAGGAGCATTTTTCATTCAGCGCGAGTTATTCTTTGGCAACGGGTGATATAAAATTTGCTGTTGAAAGCTAACAAAAACGCCCTGTTTAGACAAAATCGTCGGGTTACGCTATCGCTAACCCGACCTACAATAATTATAAAAATAATATTATGAGCGAAGAAATTTTAATCAACATTACCCCGCCTGAAACCCGCGTTGCCGTCATTGAAAATGGCGTGTTGCAAGAACTGATTATTGAACGCAGTCGTGAACGCGGTTTAGTCGGTAATATCTATAAAGGTGAAGTATGTCGCGTATTACCTGGAATGCAGGCGGCGTTTGTTGATATTGGCTTACCTAAAGCCGCGTTTTTGCATTTGTCGGATTTATCAACTCAGGAGCTGGAACGCACGGGTTCAGAAAATATCGAGCATTATCTGCATGAAGGGCAGCATATTATTGTGCAGGTGGTGAAAGACCCGCTGGGTACAAAAGGCGCGCGTTTGACCACTGACATATCCATCCCGTCGCGCTTTCAGGTCTATATGCCTTACGCCAATATGTCGGGCGTATCGCAACGTATTGAATGTGAACCTGAGCGCAACCGCTTGCGAGCCTGTGTAGAAGCCTTCAGACAGGAACATAACTGCGGCGGCTTTATTGCCAGAACGGCGGCGGAATGTGTGGAAGAAGACATTCTGATTGCCGATATGCTGTTTTTATTAAAATTGTGGGAATCGATCTCCGAAAAAATAATCACCACCAAAGCCAAGTCCTTTATTCATAAAGATTTACCGCTCAGCGTCCGCACGTTACGCGATTTACACAAAGAAGGGTTGGAACGGATTCGCGTCGATTCCAAAGAAACCTATCATAAATTAATTGAATTTGCAGAGGTGTTTGCTCCCGAAATCGTCCCCATTATTGAACATTACACGGGTGAATGCCCTGTGTTTGATATTTACAATGTGGAAGATGAAATTAAACGCGCTTTAGAACGTAAAGTTAAATTAAAATCAGGCGGGCATCTGGTATTTGACCAAACCGAAGCGATGACTACGGTGGATGTCAATACAGGCAGTTACGTCGGCGGGCGCAATCTGGAAGAAACCATTTTTAAAACCAATCTGGAAGCGGCGCAAACCATCGCGCGGCAACTGCGTTTACGCAATCTGGGCGGCATCATTATCATTGATTTTATTGATATGAAAAGCGAAGAGCATAAGCAACAGGTGTTGCAAGCCATGGAGCGGAATTTAGCCAAAGACTGGGCAAAAACCAAAATTACCGAAGTATCCATTCTGGGTTTGGTGGAAATGACGCGCAAACGCACCCGCGAAAGTTTGGAGCATATTCTGTGTGAACCGTGTGGGGCGTGTGGTGGACGCGGAGTATTAAAAACCGCCGAGTCAATGTGTCTGGAAATTTTTCGGGAAATTATTCGTGAAGTGCGCTTATATAAGGTACAAACCTTGTTGGTACTTGCCTCTAATACGGTGGTCGATATGTTACTGGATGAAGAAGCCGATATGCTGGCAGAGTTAGAAATATTTTTAGATGTACAAATCAAGTTCAGAGCCGAATCAGAATACAATCAGGAACAGTATGATGTGGTACTTCTTTGAGGTACAAAGTGAAAGGTACAAGGTGCAAGGTGCAATTTTGTCCTTTTTACCTTGCACCTTTTACCCTGCACCTTTTACCTTGAACCTGTTTTCATGATTCATCATATTAAACGCGCCACCCGACACCTCATTTTCTGGTCTTTGATTGTATCGGCATTGGGTTTGCTGGCAGTGCGCGTGTCATTGCACCTTATCAATCATTACAAAATTGAATTAGCCGCCGAAATCAGCAAACAGGTGGATGCCCCTGTAACTATCGGGCATTTAAAAACCCGCTTTCGCCATTTCAGCCCGCAATTAGTGCTGCAAGATATTACTATTGCCGCGCCTGACAACCATCAGCAATCGCCGCCTATTCAACTGAAAGAACTGCGCATTGGCATTCATTTAATTAATCTAGTATTAAGTCGTGATGTGTTGTCATCGTCATGGATAACGCTGGTGGGTGCAAAACTGACGGTCAAAAAACAAGCGGACGGCAGCATTGCCATTGTGGGTTTAAAAGCAGGCGGAGGACAACCGCTGTGGTTATTACAAGGGCGGCAATATCAGGTATTACAAAGTTCATTAACGTGGCAGGATGAACAAAAACACGGCAAATCGCTGGTGTTTGATGATGTCAATGTGATGATACGCAATAACGGCGATCGGCATCGCGTGAATGTATTGATTAACCTGCAAGAAAAACAAGGCGAATTACTCAAAGCCTCATTTGACATTAACGGCAATATTTTTGAGCCGTTAGCGATTAACGGCACCGGCTATATTGAAGGCAAAGCCATCAACTTACCTGCATGGATTACGGTTGATTTACCCCTGACACTGGGTATTAAATCAGGAGTCGGCGATTTTAAAGTCTGGGGCGAGTGGCAACGCTCACAATTAATCTCCATGACGGCTGACATACAGGCAGAACAATTACGAATCAGCCAGCCACATAAAGCCGATTTTGTCGCTCAGGATTTTGCCACCCTGTTTTTCTGGCTCAAGCATGACCATCAATGGAGCGTGGATGTTGAACGTTTTACACTGGCAATAGCGGATAAAAAATACCTGCCCAGCACATTCACGCTGTCAGGAATCAGTGCCGACGATCAGCAATTGCATCAACTGGCACTGTCCGCACCACACATTGATTTACAGGCGGTCGCCACGCTGGGCGAATTTTTCGCCCCCGATGCCCAAGCCAAGTTATTGACACAAGCGCAGTTAAAAGGTCGTCTGGATAATTTTACCCTGTCCAGCAATCTCGATACCCAGCAACTCACAGTTGACGGACAGTTTGCCAATGTCAGCACCTCACCCATGCAGTCACAGCCAGGCATAGATAATTTTTCAGGGCATATTAACGGCAACGAACAGCAAGGCAGTATTCAGCTGAATAGCAGAAACGCGCAATTTAAAGCTCCGAATTTGTTCCGCACTCCCATTCCCATCAACACGCTCAACGGCGCATTAACATGGCAACAAAACGCTGATAATTGGACAATAGCCAGCGCACTACTGAAATTAAACACGCCTGATATACACAGTAAAGCTCGCTTACAGCTCATCATTCCTAAAGCCGACAAGCCTGTATTTATGGATTTACAAATTGCATTTACTGGGAAAAACATGAGTAAAGCAGGCACTTATTACCCTGTGAGCGTGATGGATAAAGGCTTGGTCGATTGGCTGGATCATGCGTTTATCGGTGGCAATGTACCGAAAGGCGGCGTATTGTTTTACGGTAATCTGAATGAATTTCCATTTACTAACGGGCAAGGTGTGTTTGAAGCGGTTTTTGAAGCCAAACAACTGGAACTTTTGTATCACCCAGAGTGGCCGCATTTAACCGAACTGGATGGCGAAGTGTTCTTTTCGCAAAACAGTTTAGAGATTAATCTTGCTGGTAAAACCAATAATTTAGACATTAAACACGCAAAAATCAGCATTCCTGCGCTGAATAAATGTGACAGCTTACAAGTTGATGGCACATTTGCCGCCACAATTGCCGATACTTTAGCATTTTTACAAAAAACTCCGCTCACCTTGCCCATTAAGGCGGTCACCAATGCGATTACCCCACGCGGCAACACCGAAGTAAATCTGGCACTCACCATTCCCTTAGTCCCCAACCTCGCACCAAAAATTGATGGTACGGCGACTGCCAAAAATGCTAATTTGACGGTCAACGCCTTGGACTTGCTCATTGATAAAATGAATGGCACGTTAAAATTTGATGCGCTGGGTATTTATACCGATAACATCAATGCAGAGGCGTTAGGCTATCCCGTAAAAATCGCCATTAAACACGACGAGCAAAAATCGACGATTAATATCGCAGGACGTACCAGCATTACTGAACTCAGCAAACAGTTCACCCTATTTGACTGGTCGGCAGCAACGGGGGTCAGCGATTATAAAATTCAGCTGCAACTGCCCTACAACAACAGTGCGCCAGATCTGAACGTAGAGTCGATGTTAGCGGGTATCAGTCTCAATTTACCCGATGGTCTGGCAAAAACCAGTTCACAACAACGCGCACTGTCATTAAATTTCAGTTTGGTGGATAAACCGCTACTACCCATCAGCATAAGTTACGACGATCAACTGAAAGCCGCGCTGAATTTCGATGTCAAACAACAAAACCTGCAAGCAGGGCATATTCTTATCGGCACGGGCAAGGTCGAAGCCCCCAAAAAAGGCATTAAACTGGAAATTAACAGCGAGCAACTCGCCCTGCAAAACTGGCTGGGTCTCGGCTTTTCAATGGCACAAGGTAAAACCACGCAGACCACCAGCCAAATCAATGAAATCCGTATTCACAGCAACTCCAGCGTGTGGAAAAAAACGCCGCTGGGTGTGTTTGATTTAAACCTGAAACCCAATGGCAAACAATGGACAGGGCAACTCAACAGCCAGTTTGCCAAAGGTAAACTCAGCATTCCCTTTGACCTGAAAGGCGCGAACCGTGTTACGCTCAATATGGATGAACTGGATTTATCACTGGCTCAACAACTGAACGGCAAAGACAAAGACAGTACGGAAGTTGCCGCACTGATACCCGCAGAAATGCCCTTAATTACCCTGACCAGCAATAAAACCCGTTGGCAAAATGTAGAACTGGGGCAATTAAGCCTTATTGCGGAACGACTCAGCAACGGCATCAGTTTTAAAAATGTCACCCTCAACAGCGAGATACAGAAATTGACGCTATCGGGCGACTGGCAGGTCAACGGCAAACAATCTGTCACCCGCGCCAAAGGTCGTTTGGATATGACTCGTGCCGACGAATTATTCAAGCAACTGGACATCAACAAAGACTTCACCAAAACCAGCGGCGTGATTGATTTTGATGTGCAATGGCAAGGTGCGCCGCAACAATTTTCCCTCGCCACGCTACGCGGTCATCTGGATACCGAATTTAAAGAAGGGCGTTTACTCAGCGTTGAACCTGGCTTCGGGCGCGTACTGGGCGTACTGGCGGTTGCCCAGTGGATTAAACGCTTACAACTGGATTTCAGTGATATTTATGAAGAAGGCTTGACGTTCAACAGCATCACAGGACATTTTGATGTCGCACAAGGCAAAGTACACACCAACAATCTTATCGTGGATGCCGTACCCGCCAAAATCACCCTCACAGGTGATACTGATTTACTGCGCCGCACCGTAGACTACAGCATCATGGTCGCGCCAAAAAGTGCCGATGCCCTACCTATAGCTGGTACAATTATGGGCAAAGTCAGCTCTTTAATCGGGCGGTCTTTAACAGGCAAAGATCAGGATGGTTTTTTCTTTGGCTCACAATATTCAGTCAGCGGTGAATGGGGTAAAGTACAGGTTACGCCACGCCATGAGAACGATGGCTTATTACAAAAAACGTGGAATGGTCTCACTGATTTTTCATGGATAAATCAACAAAAATAACCCGCTTATTTAACGACTAGCCGTCGTGAAGTAATAACAATACAGGAAAAATAGGATGAGTAAATGTGCTGCCATACAAATGGCATCAAGTCC